>JBDGXT010000167.1:0-4519 GCA_039584455.1 Gemmatimonadota bacterium | reverse complement strand
TGGCGCGTAAAAACGCGAGCCCCAGTCCGCCCCCGATCCCGAGGCTAGGCCGTTGCGGACAGGGAGGTTAAGCCACGAGATCGCGAAAGTACTTGAAGCGTCGAGGGCAACCAGGACGCCACCGGCCCGGACGAAGTCCGCCACGTGGCGTGCCCCCTCCTCTCCGATTCCCCCCGCAAACTCTGGTGGAATACTTGTATGTGAGCGCCCATTCACAACGCTCGAGTCGCCCACATCCGGGAGAACCAGTACGTCATAGCGCTCTTCCAGGCCGCCGCTACGGATGTCTGCATCGGTCACGGTTATATATGGAATACCGTGTTGCTCGAGGACCCACCGGGTCCATCCCTCATCCATGCTGGCCGTCCAGGGCCTGTACAGGCCAATCCGGGGGAGGCCCTGCTGCACGGCATCCCCAGGCTCTAAGCCGTTCGCCGCCCAGGCTTCGTAGCCGTATGCTCGGACGTGGGCGGCCACCAGCGAGTCGAGCTGCCCCGGATTGCCGGGGTGCTCCAACACCACGCTGCCCGCCGGGAGTCGCGCGCCGCCCGCCTCGACCGGTTCGGGCGCCACCCACAGACGGGCACCCAGCGCCAGAGCGTCGGAGATCGTCCTGCTCTCCATGTTGGCGCGATTGGACAGCACGCGCTGCGAGCCCACTCCGTGCACGACGCCGGGCTCGACCACGACCTCCCGCACCGGCTCGCCCTGGAAGGCGAAGCGCCCGTCCACCCGCTGCACGCCCACGCCCATCTGGAGGCCGAGGGACCAGCCGGCCACGTCGTAGGGTGCGAGCGGTGGGCCGTCCGGGTACTGCCGCCGGTCGGGGTAGTCCTGCCGCTCCAGCAGGTCCTTCACGTGGGCGCGGAACGGCTGCGCCATGGGGATCACGAGCGTGCCTTCGCGATGCGTGCGGCCGTCGGCCTCGAACGGCGCGGTGGCGCGAAACACCTCGACCCCCGCCGCGAGAATCGTGTTGGCCAGGACCGCGACCCGTGCCGGGTCGGGCTGATCCACCGGGACGAGGTACGCGTATGGGCTGCCGGCCTCACCGAGCGCCACGGCGCGGCGCCCCAGCTGCACGAAGCGGCGCACGAACTGCTCGCGCTGCTCGCCCACGAGACGCAGTAGGCCATCGGCGGCCAGCAGCTCGTACTCGATGATGTCGCCCATGCGCCACCAGCCGCCCTCCCAGGGGTGCGGGTAGTTCACGCCCCGGGTGGCCGTGCGCAGCTCCCGCTGCTCCTGGAAGATCGGAGAGGCGAGCCGCGCGCTCGCCGCCTCGGAGAGGATGCCGACCATGTTGTGACGGGCCGGCACGGTCCGCATGCCGCCGTGCCACCAGAGGTCGAACCGGCTCTGGTGCTGGACGCCGGTCCGCCCCGCATCGTAGATCGCGTTCGCCATGGCGGCCCCCACGAGGTTCGTCGCCGCCACGAGCATCGGATCGAGGTTGGGATTCACCGGGTCGCCGAACGGCGGGACGAACATGCGCGCACCGCGGTTGCCCATCTGGTGCACGTCCCACACGAGTTCGGGGAACCACTGCGTGTAGAGCACGCGCGCGATCGCCCGCGTCTCCACCTGGGTGAGCATGAACCAATCCCGATTGTTGTCGTGCCCAACGTACGGGTGGTACAGCCACGGGAGCGGCCCGCCCTCGTACGGCGTTCCCTGGTGCTTGCGGTACCAGGCCACCACCGTGTCGAGCCCGTCGGGATTCGCCGACGGCGTCATGAGTACCACCAGGCGGTCGAGCAGGTCGCGGTACCGGTCCGCGGTGGCGAGCCGGTGCGCCAGGATCATGGAGAACTGGCTCGAGCCGATCTCGGTGGAGTGAATGTTGTTGTTGATGAACACCACGGCCGGCTGATGCCGCATCAGCGAGTCCTCCAGCTCCGGGGTCAGGCCTCGCGGATCCGCCAGCCGCGCCTGCGCCCGTCGGATCTCCTCCAGCCGCGCCTGATGCCGCGGGGCGGTGAGCGTGACCATCAGCATCGGCTTGCCGAGCGTGCTGCGTCCGATCGTGTCCAGCCGGACGAACTCCGAAGCCCCCGCCAGCTCGGACATGTAGTAGCCGATCTGGGTCCAGTCGGCGAGCACCGAGTCGGCGCCCACGGCAATGCCCAGCACCTCCGAGGGCGGCCGCGGACCGTCCTGGGCCGGCAGCGAGCCCAGCGGTGCCACCAGCGCCAGCGACAGCACTGTCACCACGCGCCGCGCCCGCGCCACCCATGTCCCCAACCCGCACATCGACATCGTCACCTGCGTCTCCCCTCCGGTTAGATCAGTCCCAGCGTCGTCCCGACCTTCTGGAACGCCGCGAGCGCCTCGTCGAGGTCGTCCCGCGTGTGGGCGGCCGAGACCTGGCACCGCACGCGGGCCGTGCCCTGCGGCACGACCGGGTAGCCGAAGCCGGTCACGAACACGCCCTCGTCCAGTAGCATGCTGCTCATCTGAATCGCCTTCGCGGTTTCCCCGAGGATCACCGGCACGATCGGAGTGTCTCCCTCCAGCGGCTTGAATCCCAGCTCGGCGAGCCGGCCCCGGAAGTAGCGCGCGCTCTCGTGGAGCTGCGTGACCCGCTCGGGGTGTTGCACGAGGTAGTGCACCGCCGCCAGCGCGCTGCCGGCCACGGTGCAGGGGAGCGCGTTGGAGAAGAGCTGTGGCCGGGAGCGCTGTGTGAGGTAGTCGCACAGCGCTTCGGAGGAGGCGGTGAATCCACCCGCCGCACCGCCGAGCGCCTTCCCGAGGGTGGAGGTGATGATGTCCACGTCCCCCAGCACTCCCGCATGCTCGGCCGTGCCGCGTCCGGTGGCGCCCAGCACGCCCGTGGCGTGGGAGTCGTCCACCGTGACGATCGCGTCGTACTTCCTAGCCAGCTCCAGGATGTCGGCCAGCTTGGCGACGTCGCCCTCCATCGAGAACACGCCGTCGGTGAACACCACCCGGGTGCGCGCGCCCGTCGCGGCCTCGAGCTTGCTCTCCAGATCGTTCATGTCGGAGTGCTTGTACACGGCGGCCTGGCACTTGCTGATGGACTTGGCCAGCCGGATCGAGTCGATGATGGACGCATGGTTCAGCTCGTCGGAGATCACGACGTCCTCGGGACCGAACAGCGTGGCGCTGAGCCCCTCGTTCGCATTCCAGCACGACACGTAGCTGAGTGACGCCTCCGTCCCCACAAACGCGGCGAGCGCGGCCTCGAGCTCGCGATGGATCGTGAACGTGCCGCAGATGAACCGCACGGAGGCCGTTCCGGCTCCGAACCGGTCGAGCGCCTGCTTGCCGGCTTCGACGACCTCCGGGACGGCCGAGAGGCCCAGGTAGTTGTTGCTGGAGAGAATGATGATCTCGCCGCGTCCCTCCATGCGAACGCGTGCGTCCTGCGGCGAGTCGAGGTAGTTGAGGGTCTTGTAGACTCCGTCCTGCCGGAACTGGTCGAGCTCTCCCTGGAGTCGTTGGTTCACCGACGCCTTCATGGCCTCCTCCCACGTTCGACCGCCAGCCGGGTGGCCACACGGTGCGGTCCGCCGCTCTACACGATGCTGCGTATGAAGCCGCCGTCGACCTGCAACGCGACGCCCGTAATGTAACTCGCGCGCTCCGACGCCAAGAACGCGACGGCCGCCGCGAGCTCTTCCGGCTCCCCCATCCGCTTGGCGGGGATGTCCTGCACGATGGCTTGCTCCACCTCGTCGACGGGGCGCTCCTGCTGCGTCGCCAGATCGTCGAGCAGCTCCCGGACGCGCTCCGTGCGCGTGTAGCCCGGGCACACCGAGTTCACGGTGATCCCCTCCCCGGCGACCTGATCGGCCAGCGCCTTGGCGAAGCCGAGCACGCCCGCCCGCGCCACCGTCGAGAGCATCAGGTTGCCGAGCGGTTGCTTCGCGGCGACGCTGGCCAGGCAGATGACCCGACCCCAGCGGCGCTCGCGCATGCCTGGTACGACGGCGCGGCACAGGTTGATCGTGGAGAGCAGGTTCAGGTCCAGCGCCTCCTGCCAGCTCTCGGCCGATGCGGTGGCAAACATGACCGGTGGTGGACCCCCGGCGTTGCACAGCAGGATGTCCACCGGTCCCAGCTCGCGCGTCACGCGGTCGACCAGGCCGCTGACCTCGCTCGGCACGCTCACGTCGGCCGCGAACCCCGCCACGTCGCTGCGCGCGCGCTGCCGCACCTGCTGCACGGCACGCCCCAGCCCTGCCTCGTCCCGGCCGTTGAGTGCCACGCGGCACCCCTCCTCCGCGAGCGTAGTGGCAATGGCGAGGCCGAGGCCGCTCGACGAACCGCAGACCAGCGCGGTGCGTTTATCGAGTCGTAGATCCATGATGATTACCGTGGGTGAAGAAGTCGCTCGCGGAATCTGCTCGCCCGTCGATGCTTCAGCAACCCACGCCGCGAGGCCGGATGAATGTCGAAAAACCTATTGCGTGAACTCCAGGTATCTCCAATATTCGAGTCCGTGACATCGCGCCCGACGGAGCGCCTCCCATGTCGGTGACGCGACGCGAGTTCG
>JBDGXT010000166.1:0-4536 GCA_039584455.1 Gemmatimonadota bacterium | reverse complement strand
CTGGAGTTCGACCCCGACGATCCCGATCACCTGCTCATCGGGTGTGACGGCGGGCTGTACGAGACCTGGGATCGTGGCAAGAGCTATCACTTCTACGCCAACCTGCCCGCCACGCAGTTCTACAAGGTCGCGGTCAGCAACGACACGCCGTTCTACTACGTCTACGGAGGCACGCAGGACAACAACACCCAGGGCGGCCCGTCCCGCACCACGAACGTGCACGGGATCCGCAACAGTGACTGGTTCATCACGGTGGGTGGCGACGGCTTCGATCCGGCAGTCGACCCCGAGGACCCCAACATCGTGTACTCGCAGTGGCAGTACGGCGGCCTGGTCCGGTACGACCGTCGCACCGGCGAGATGATCGACATCAAGCCGCAGCCCGAGACGGAAGGCCCGCCGCTGCGCTGGAACTGGGACTCGGCACTGCTCATCAGTCCGCACTCGGCGGCGCGCATCTACTTCAGTGCGCAGATCCTGTTCCAGAGCGACGACCGCGGCGACACGTGGCGCGCGATCAGCCCCGACCTCACGCGCAACATGGACCGCAACCGCCTTGAGATCATGGGACGGGTGTGGAGCGTGGACGCCGTGGCCAAGAACCGCTCCACGTCGTTCTACGGCACCATCGTCGCCCTGACCGAGTCCCCGCTCGTCGAGGGGCTGCTGTACGCCGGGACCGATGACGGCCTGGTCCAGGTCACGCAGGACGGGGGCGCCACCTGGCGGCGCATCGACAAGGTCGGCGACGTGCCCGAGATGACCTACGTCAACGACATCGAGGCCTCGCTGCACGACCCGAACACGGTCTTTGCCGTATTCAACAACCACAAGATGGGCGACTTCAAGCCCTACGTGTACAAGAGCACGAACCGCGGTGGCTCGTGGTCAGCGATCACGGGCGACCTGCCCGAGCGCGGCTCGGTATACTCGATTGCGCAGGATCACGTAAACCCGAACCTGCTGTTCGTGGGCACCGAGTTCGGCGTGTTCTTCACCGTGGACGGCGGCCGGAAGTGGGTGCAGCTCAAGGGCGGCATGCCGACCATCGCGATCCGCGACGTTGAGATCCAGCGGCGCGAGAACGACCTCGTGCTCGCGTCGTTCGGCCGCAGTTTCTTCATCCTGGACGATTACACGCCGCTGCGGGAGGTGAGCGACGCGTTCGCGCAGGCCCACGAAGCGCACATCTTCCCCATCAAGCGTTCGCTCATGTACATCCAGCGGCGCACGCTGGGCGGCGGCGAGAAGGCCAGCCAGGGGGCGAGCTTCTACACCGCGCCCAACCCGGCGTTCGGCGCCACCTTCACCTACTACCTGCGTGAGTCGCTCAAGACGCAGCGCGCGCAGCGGCAGGAGCAGGAGGGCAAGCTCGCCAAGGCGGGGCAGGACACGCCCTACCCACCATGGGACGCGTTGAAGGCCGAAGACCGTGAGGAAGACCCCGCGGTCACGCTGACCGTGCGGGACGAGATGGGCAACGTGGTGCGGCGCATCACCGGCAAGGCCGGCAAGGGCATCCACCGCGTGACCTGGGACTTCCGCTATCCGGCCTACACGCCGACCCGTCTCACGAGCGGCGGTGGCGGCTTCTTCGGCGGCGGCTTCGGCCCGATGGCACTGCCGGGCACGTACACGGTGAGCCTGGAGAAGCGCGTGAACGGGGTGAGCACCGAGCTGGTGGGCCCCACGAGCTTCGAGGTCGAGCCACTCGGCATGTCGAGCCTCGGTGAGGTCGACCGCGCGGCGCTGCTCGCCTTCCAGAAGCAGACCGGCGAGTTGCAGCGTGCCGTCATGGGCGCCAGCCGGGCAGCAGGCGAGGCCGCCAACCGGCTCAAATTCATCAAGCGCGCCATCGAGGAGTCGCCCAACGTGGACCTCGCGTTGCGCGACGAAGCCAGAGCGCTGGAGATCCGGCTCATGGACCTCCAGGAAGCGCTCAACGGCGACCCGACCATGCCACGTCGCAGCGAGCCCGGGATGCCGGGCATCCAGAGCCGCGTGCAGCAGATCGTGCGCGGGCACTGGAGCACGACGTCGGCGCCGACCACCACCCATCGGCGCAACTACGAGATCGCATCCGAGCAGTTCGGCGAGATCGTGGACGACCTGCGACAGCTGATCGAGGTGGACCTCGTGGCATTCGAGGGCCAGCTGGAGGCGGCGGGCGTGCCGTGGACACCGGGACGCGGCGTGCCGCGCTGGCCGCGGTAGTCGTTACGCGATCCTGAGACTCGCAGCATCGAGGCGGCGGGCGGGTGCCCGCCGCCTCTTGCACTTAGATTGGATGCCATGAGCGAACCGACCGTTCTCATCAGTGAAGCCGACATCCAGCGTCGCGTGGACGAGCTGGCCGCGGAGATCTCCCGCGACTACGCCGGCAAGGGCGAGATCACGCTCATTGCGGTGCTCAAGGGCGCGTTCATCTTCCTCGCCGACCTGTCCCGCCGGCTCACGGTCCCCCGGCGCATCGAGTTCATGGGGCTGTCCAGTTACGAAGAGGGCAGCACGCACAGTGGGGCCGTGCGCTTGGTCATGGACCTGCGCGAGAGCATCGAGAACCGGCACGTGCTCGTGGTGGAGGACATCGTGGACACCGGCCGGACCCTGCACTACCTGGTCGAGCTACTGAAGACTCGTGACCCCGCCTCGGTGCGCACCTGCGCCATCGTGCGCAAGCAGGACCGCCACGAGGTAGAGGTGGAGATCGATTATCTGGGCTTCGACATCCCCGATGTGTGGGTGGTGGGCTACGGCCTGGATTACGACGAGCGGCACCGCACCCTGCCGTACATCGGGTTTGTGGAGCCCGACGACACCTAGCCCCCACGGACCCCACCGCACCAACGCGAGCGGCCGGCCCCGGAGACCCGGAGCCGGCCGCTCTGTGTCGGACGGAGGCGGTCGCCTACTCGCCGCCCGCCATCACCGAATCCCGCTTCGCCTTGAACGCCACGCCTTCCCGCCAGTTGGGGAAGGTGTCCTCGTTGGACAACCAGAACCCCACACGGAACAGCAGCTGCAGGTCGTCCACCGCGCCGCTGAGATCCCAGTTCACGTCGTACTCGTCGGACGGCTTGTGATAGTTGTCCGCCGTGTACTCGGCCCGACGCTCCATGGTCCACGCTTCGCCGTGCTCCACGTGATCGATGCCCTGATCGGTGTAGAGCGCCGGAACGCCTTCCTTGGCGAAGTTGAAGTGGTCCGACCGGAAGTAGAAGCCCTTCTCCGCCTCCGGATCGGGCCGCACGCGCCGCTTCTGCCTGCGGGCCGCGTCGGTCAGGTAGTCATCCAGCTCGGAGTTACCCAGACCGATCACCGTGACGTCGTTCATCGGGCCGTAGATGTTGAGCCCGTCCATGTTGATCGCCGCCACCGTCTTGGCGAGTGGGACCGTCGGGTTCAACGCGTAGTGCGCCGAGCCCAGCAACCCCTGCTCTTCCGCCGTCACCGCGAGAAACAGCAGAGAGCGCTTGGGTGGCATCTCCAGGGACGCAAACGCCCTGGCGAGCTCCAGCAGACCCGCCGTGCCGGTCGCGTTGTCGAGCGCCCCGTTGTAGATCTGGTCGCCCTCGAGCGAGGCGTCCATTCCCAGGTGATCCCAGTGCGCCATGTACACCACGTACTCGTCGGCGCGCTCGCCACCCGGCAGCACACCCAGCACGTTGTTCGACGTGGAGCGACGCACCGCGTTGCGCAGCGTGATCGATGCCGTCACCGGCATCGGCACGGGACTGAAGTTGCGCGTCCTCGCGAGCTGCGCGAACGAGTCGCAGTTGAGTCCGGCCTGCGTGAAGATGTCGCGCGCTGCGTCGAGCGTGAGCCAGCCTTCCACGGCGACGCGTGACATGTTGTTGTCTTCCCGCACCAGGTCGAACTGCGGCCCACTCCAGCTGCTCTCCACCACGGCCCAGGGGTATCCGGCCGCTTCGGTCTCGTGGATGATGAGCGCGGCCGCCGCACCCTGACGCGCCGCCTCCTCGTACTTGTAGGTCCAGCGACCGTAGTAGGTCATCGCGTTGCCGTTGAACAACGCGGTGTCCTTCGTGGCGAAGCCCGGGTCGTTGACCAGGATCACGACGGTCTTGCCGGTGACGTCCACGTCCTCGTAGTCGTTCCAGTCGTACTCCGGCGCCACGATGCCGTAACCCACGAAGATCATCTCGGACGCGTTCACGCTCGACCGAGGCACCACGCGGGTGGTCCAGGCCATGAAGTCGCGTCCGTAGCTCCAGCGCGAGGTGCGGCCGTTCCCCGTGATGGTGAGCTGGGCGTTCGGCCTCGCGTTGATCGAGACCAACGGCACTTCCTGCAGGTAGCTGTCGCCGTTCCCCGGCTCGAGCCCGATCGTCTCGAACTGCTGCTGGAGGTAGGCGGTGGTGCGCTCCTCACCGACCGAGGAGGGCCCCCGCCCTTCGAAGGAGTCGGCGGACAGAATCTCCACGTGCGCTGCGAGCTCTTCCGCCGTCATGAGATCGAGTGCCGCCGTCAGCGCCGGGTCCTCACCGCAGCCGGCGGCGAGCAAGACCATCGCGG
>JBDGXT010000165.1:0-9162 GCA_039584455.1 Gemmatimonadota bacterium | reverse complement strand
CAGAACAGCAACCGCTGAACCGGCGACGACGATACAGCTGAGCCCCAATCTCATGGTGGTCCTCCTCGGATCTATGGAGCGAACTGAACACGCTCGCCGTCGGGGTTGACGAGGCGCTCTACTCGTGGTCGGGGATAAGGGTGATGAGATCGGGTGTGCGTAGTACGACCGGAGGTCTGCAGGTCAGGCCGGCGCTACGGAGCCCGAGAGACACCCCAAGACCACGTTGTGTTTCTCAGAAACGGGGGCTGCGCCCGTTTCATGACGCGAAGAAAGTAGCTCAAAGAGCCTATTTCCGATAGAGGGACTCGGCTTTGGCGTGCCTGCAGCATTGTCACGACCATTGTCACAACACCCACGAGCGCGCATGAGCGCTGGTGAGCATCGAAGGCAGGAATATTGGGCAAAATGAGCGCCCACGAGCGCTGGTGAGCGTGCGGGGAGTGCCTCCGGAGCCAAAGGTCACAGGTGGACCTGCGGTCGCCTGCGGCGATCCTCGGTCTGCTACGCAACGAATCCTGTCAGGCGCATGTGTAAGTGAAAGCCCCGCAGTCAGTTATACGGCTGCGGGGCTGCTCGCTTGCCCGTCATCCCGTCCAACGTCACACCGGCGCGAATCCTGTCAGGCGCATGTGTAAGTGAAAGCCCCGCAGTCAGTTATACGGCTGCGGGGCTGCTCGCTTGCCCGTCATCCCGTCCAACGTCACACCGGCGATGACAATGGACAGAACGAGTTGCCTACTGAACGGTCAGCGTCGTCGTCGCCGAGTGCTCTAGCGACCC
Source organism: Gemmatimonadota bacterium (assembly GCA_039584455.1). Taxonomy (GTDB): domain Bacteria; phylum Gemmatimonadota; class Gemmatimonadetes; order Gemmatimonadales; family GWC2-71-9; genus WVYX01. Next base: position 8,379 of record JBDGXT010000165.1, on the reverse strand, counting down.
TGCCGTGCCGGTCACGGTGATGGTGTGCGTTTGCGAGCTGGGACCCGTCGGTTCTCCACCGCCGCACGCACCCAAGAACAGTGCAAAAGCCAAGGCCCCTCCACCCGCGAGGACCCAACCGGGTCTCCTGGCTCGCGGCACCCGTCGCACGAGGGCCAAGCCGAAGCCGAAAAGCGCCACACAAAGCAGCGCGAGGACCGCACTGGCGCGGGGCCAGCCATCCCACCGCGGGACGATTGGCGGGAGAGTCGCCGCCACGGTGGACACAGTCATCGTGGATGTCGCGGCAGTTGCTCCGGGTGTCACGGCGTTCGGTGTGAAGTCGCACGAGCCACCCGTCGGCAGGCCGGAGCACACCAGCGAAACGCTTTCCCCGAAAGATCCACCGTCAGGGTCCACCGTCACCGTGTACGTCGCTGACTGACCCCCCGTCACCGTCCTACTGCTCGGCGAGACGGCCACCATGAAGTCCGTGACCACCAGCGTTGCCGTAGCACCACCCTGCAGCGATCCCGCCGTGCCCACAATCGTGAAGTCGTCGGAGCCCGTGGGTGTACCCGTGGCGGTCGAGACCGTCACGGTGGCGTCGGCGCTCGTTCCGCCCGGTGTCACGCTGCTCGGCGAGAAGGCGCACGTTGCCTGCGCCGGCAGGCCCGTACAGGAGAGAGTGACCGCGTCATCCACCGGTCCGTCCTGCGGCGTGACAGTCACCGTGTACGTGGCGGGGGCACCGCGCGTCACCGTCACACTGCTCGGAGTCGCGGCCATGGCGAAGTCGGTTACCTGCAGCGTCGCCGTCGTGGTGTCTCCCAGCGCGCCGGAGCTGCCGACGACATCGAGATCGGTGGAACCCGTTGGAGTTGTTCCCGCCGTCGTCGAGACAGTGAGCGTCGAGGTGGCGGGGCTCGCACCTGGGGTCACGGGATTGACTGAGAACGAGCATACCGCTCCCGCCGGTTCGTTGTCGCACGAGAGCGTCACCGGCTCGTCGAACGTCCCGCCGAGAGGCGTCACCGTGGCCGCATAGCTCGCATCGCTCCCCTGTACCGCAACGACCGTTGCCGGCAAGACGCTCACCTGGTAGTCACCCACCGTGAGCTTTGCCCCGGCCGAGTGTTGCACTGATCCGGAGGTACCGTCAACCATGAACGATGCGGTTCCGACGGGCGTGCCCGGATCCGTAGTCGTAACCGTGAGCGTGGAGGTGGTACCGCTTGCCCCCGGTGAAACGATGCTCGGTACGAAGGCACATACCGTCTGGGCCGGCAGGCCTGAGCACGAGAGCGCCACGTCACCCGCGAACGTGCCACCATCTGGGTCCAGCGTGACAGTGTAGTCGGTGGATCCTCCGCGGGGTCCCGCCGCGCTGTCTGACGTGAGGGCGACCGTGAAGTCGGCGACGGTTGCGCAAAGCGAGAACTCCGAGGTGTTGCCACTCGGGTCGGTTGCGGTAGCACTGATCGACGTACCAGTCGGCAAGGTTGTCGGGAAGCTCGCCGTGAAGCTCGCGTCACCACTCCCGTCAGTAGTCGCGCCTGTCGACCCAAGAAACACCTCACCCTCGCCATAACCGGAGGCATCGCAAGAGCCGCTGGAGAACAACTCGATAGTGAAGACGGTGCTCGCCGTGCTGTTGAGCGTTCCCTCGATGAGGGTACTTCCCTTGAAGGCTGCACTCAACACCGGGAAGTTCTGCACATTGTTGGGGCCCGTGTCGGCATCTCCCGGATCGTTGGCGGTGACTCCGTCCACATCGACGTCGATTCCGAGGGCTTCATTTGAGAAGATCGCGTTCCCTTGGACTGCGTTGCCGGTGCCAGAGGAAAGACGCACGCCGTCATATGCCACTCCCGGGGTACCATTGAAGGCGATCGTGTTGCAGGGCCCGTCACACTGACCGGGAGTCACCCCGGTGCCGCCGATCGTGTTGTTACTCGCATTGGTCGTCAGCTGCACACCATGGAAGCCGTTCCCGAGCGGGCTGATACCGTCCGCCTGCGTCCCTATGTAGTTCCCCTGGACCACGTTCCCAGTTGAGCTTTGCGAGATCGAGATGCCTAGGCCCGCATTGCCGGAGATCACGTTGCGCGTGCCAGCCGTCGTGCCACCGATGGTGTTGCCAGGGGCCGCGGGTATGGCCACGCCGTGCGACCCGTTGCCTAGCGCCGTTGTGCCGCTGACGTCCGTCCCGATCAAGTTGCCTTGTACCTGAGTTCCGGACGTGCCGTTCAGCAAGAAGACACCGAACCGGTCGTTGCCGGAGATGACGTTGCCCGGCGGTGCACCCGGGGCGGACGCGATCCCTCCAACCGTGTTGCCAGACACATCATCGATACGAACGCCATCTTGGGAATTGCCAAGGTCGGCAGTCCCCGTGACATCGGTGCCGATGAAGTTCCCTTGCACCAGGTTTCCGCTGCTACCGATGTTCACACCTTGTGCGCCGTTGCCCGAGATTACGTTGCGAGCGGCGGCCGTCGCCCCGCCAATCGTATTGCTGGGTGCACCAGCGATGCGAACACCATCTGTACCATTGGCCAGAGCAGCGGTGCCGCTGGCGTCCGTGCCGATTAGGTTGCCCTGTACCAGGTTGCCCGTCGCGCCGGCATTGACGATCTCCACCCCGTGGATCGTATTGCCGGAGATCATGTTCCCGGCTTCAGCCGCAGTGCCTCCGACCGTGTTGTTGGGCGCGCCGTCGATCGATATCCCGTGCTCGTCGTTGGCGATGGCGGCGGTGCCGTTCACGTCGGTGCCGATGTAATTGCCCTGCACCACGTTGTCGAAAGCGGTCGCGTTCGAGATGTCGATCCCCTTGAGGCCGTTGCCCGAAACGAGGTTCCGGGACGCGGCCGTCGTACCACCGACGGTGTTGGTCGGCCCACTCTCGATGAAGACCCCGTCGTCGGTGTTCCCTAGATCACTTGTGCCGTTCGCGTCGGTGCCAATGAAGTTCCCTTCCACCAGATTAGCCGTTGCGCCGGCGCCACTGATGTGGATTCCGTGGCCGCCGAACTGGTTGATGACCAGGCCCCGCACGGTGCATCCGGCGGCGGTGACGGTGAGACCGCTGACAGCTCCCGCACTGGACCCGTCTAGCACGATCATCAGCGTGGCGTTGATCGCCTGGCCGATGGGATTGGTGTTGGCGCTGGCCCCGGACTGGGTGTAGCCATCGATCACCAACGGGTCGGTGATCGTGGGTAGAGCGGAGCCTGTGCCGAGGCGTTGGCGGCGTTGATCGCCTCGCGTAGACTGCAGTGGCCGGGGCCGACACTGCAGGTTCCATCGTCGATGTCGTTGTTCGAGGTCACGGTGAAAGTGGTCTGGGCCGTGAGTGGCGCGACACCGAGGACAAATAGAGCGGCTATCAGGAACGTCACGGGGCGCATGGGGGGCCTCCTAGGTACGTCTTCGCAATGGCAAAGCACGCAACCGGGACGCTTGCCCCGGCGCCGGTTCCACCACCCCTCCCTGTATTTGTCACGGATTTGGCGCGGACGACTGCCCACGGCAGGCGCGCATCCGGGTTGGGCGTGATCCCGTCGGTGGTCCTGCGGTCGCGTCGTCGGTGGGCGTCCTGCTGCGGGCGTCGCTCTAGCGGCGTGGCCGTCAAGGCCATCGGCGGTTCGACGGATTGGGACGAACCTTGTCCCCATGTCCGTAGTGAACAAGGGGATTTCTACTCGGGATTCGTACCGGCTGCCCTGTGACCCCTGGGCTCCTCGCAACGATGTCACGACCATTGTCACAACGCCCACGAGCGCGTATGAGCGCCCACGAGCGTTCAGGGCAGGAAGGCTGGGCAGAATGAGCGCCCACGAGCGCTGGCGGGCGTGCGGGGATTGCCTCCGGAGCCAAAGGTCACAGGTGGACCTGCGGTCGCCTGCGACGATCCTCGGTCTGCTGCGCAACGAATCCTGTCAGGCGCATCTCTTCTAGGTTTGTTTCCCACAGTTAGTTATATCCGCTCGTGAGGCTGCCGGAGCGTCATGCGCATCCAGGTCCGTCAGTGACGCGGCGGATCCGCGCAGCGCTCGCCCCCTCCGTCCGCACGGACAGTACGACGGTCCCCGCCGTCGAGGCTCACGGCCACTAACTCAACTCGGCCACCCACAATGGACTTAGCGAAGAGCGTGTCACCGAGCGGCGACCATGAGACCTGCCCTAGGTAATAGGCGGCCCTTGTGCAGGGTGACCACGACTGGCGGAGGTCGCGTACGACGACTCCCGTGGAGTCCAGGACGACGATGCCCGATACCAGGCCATCGGCACACGGCCCGTTCAGCGCCACAGCAACGAGTGAACCGTCGGGGCTCCACTTTGCGTGGGCATCCCCCGCTGCCCGGTTGCCGGTCGCGCCTTCGAGGACGACTCGGTCATCGCTACCGTCCGTGCGGATGAAGCGGATGTCGCTGTCGCGGGAGTAGAGCACGGCCGACCCGTTCGGCGTCCACGCGACCGGCAGCCCTTCCGCCAGTGGATGGCGGTCCGAGCCGTCAGGCCGCACAGTGTGCATCTTCAGGTCGGGATTGAAGAGGATCCACGCACCGTCAGGCGACCACGCACCGAAGTACGCGCCGTCCGTGAGGACGGCGCGCTGGTCTGAGCCGTCCGACTCCATCGTCATGAGCGCTCGATATCCCGTCCGATCGAAACGCGTGAAGAGAATACGCGCGCCGTCGGGAGACCACCGCGGATTCCCATCGACTTCAGGCGACTCTGTCAGCGCGGTGAGTTCCGAGCCGTCGGGCCGAACCCGATAGATGTTGGCATCCTCGACGACCTGGAGACGCTCGACTTCGGAGAGCCGCACGTCTACATCGGCCGTGAAGACGATCCAGGCGCCGTCCGGGGACCACTGGGGTTGGTCGCCCGTGGCCACGACCAGCCATGTATCCGCGTCAGCGGGAGCCACACGGATCTGTGGGTTGAGATCCTGTTCGCGTGAGTCCGCGCGCACGTCGAGGCGGAGGCGCCCGTCGGGCGAAAAGTCCGGCACCGAAAGAGTGACCGTCCAGGTCTCGCAGCGGCCGCGGCCGGTAGGGGCCGGTCGCGGGCCGTAGCCGCTCCCCAACTCACCCCAAGCCCCACCACCCCAGCAATACACCAGCCCTCCACTCGTGAGAGCACAACCGTGTGCGCCTCCCCAGCTCATCGTGGTGAACGTCGATTCAGCCGTGACGCGTTCCGGATCGGTGGCCCTGTGTAACAGACGCAACTGCTCTGGCGAATGTGCATCGACCTCCCGTGCTGAGAGAGGGGCACCGTAGCCCCAACAATAGAGGCGTCCGTCCGTCGTGACACCGCACACCCGGCTCGCACCCGTGGATATGCTCCGGAACCTGAGCTCGGTTCCCGCCAGAATGACCACGGTTGTCTGCCCGGCCGAGGGAGAACCCCAACAGTGTGCTCTTCCGTCAGGACTCAACCCACAGGTGAGGCTGGCGCCTGCCGATAGCTGAACAAGCGGGAGTTGGGTGGGAATCAGGGTCGGGGACAGCACACACGGGGTCCCCTCGTCACACGATTCGCCCGTCCGCGCACCGGCCTCGCGGTAGGAGTTGCTGCCCCAGCACAAAGCCATCCCATCGGGGGTGATGGCGCACGTATGGCGAGAGCCGGCACTGATCTCCACGAGTTTGAGATCGGTGCGCACGCGCGCGGGCAACGCGGCATCCCGTGTGTCCCCCGTCCCTAGTTGACCGGCATCGTTCGCTCCCCAACAGTAGGGCGTGCTGTCGGTCGTCAAGGCACACGTGTGCGATCCGCCAGCGCTAAGTGAATGGAAGGCGAGCGCCCCAGCTACCGGCACGGCGCGTCCCGTGCTCGTGCGAGCATCCGCACCGAGTTGGCCATTCTCCCCCCGTCCCCAGCAGCGCGCCTCACCATCGACCGTCAGTGCGCAGGTGTGCGACTCGCCCGCGGTCACCGCGGCGAATCGCTCGAGGACATCAACCTCCAGCGGAGTGTTACTGCACGGGATCGTCCTCGGGAATAGGATCTCACCGATGTCCGGATCTGACGAGACGGGAGGCACGAAGCACTTCTCCGTCGTCGTTGCACCGAGTTGGCCGTAGCGATTCGATCCCCAGCAGTAGACGGCTCCCGCCCCGGTCACGGCGCAGGTGTGGTGGCGGCCGGCGCTGATGGATGTGTACGCCGCGTCCCCTTCCACGCCAATCGGTACCTGGTAGCCCGGAAAGGTCGCACCTCTCGCACATGACGCGATCACGAGCCCGGACAAGAACAGCACACGCATCCAGCCTCGGGCTTGTGACGATTCAGTTCCCCCGCCGCGGTATCTCCTGGACACTGTTCCCCCACCTGCGGTCTCGACGCCCGGCGCGGTGCCGGGCGCGTTCAATCTAGTCCCCCTCATCCGCTGTTGCCGAAGGGTTCCAGGTCGCGTTTCCCATCTTGCCATCCGCAGAGCAACTGATCTCCACGGCGCCACCAGGGAGCAAGTGGCGGGCCTGGGCAGCGGTGCAGCGACGGCGCGGCTCTGCTGACTAACAGTCGGAAGTCACATTCACGCCTTTGAGTTGCAGCGCATCCACGTCCGTGCAACTCACGCTCGTGGACTGGAGAGAGACCGAATCGCCCGCTCCGAGTCCTGCGTTGCCGAGTAGAGGCTGGATGTCGGTGAGGTTTGGGTTGTTGAAGAGCCAGAGTTCCGTCAGGTTCGTGAGCCCGCTCAACGCACTGATGTCGGTGATTGAGTTGTACCCGAGGTCGAGGATCGTCAGGCTCGTGAGCCCGCTCAGCGCACTGATGTCGGTGATTGAGTTGCCCCCGAGCGACAGGTCCGTCAGGCTCGTGAGCCCGCTCAGCACGTTGATGTCGGTGATTGAGTTGCCTGCGAGCGTCAGGACCGTCAGGCTCGTGAGCCCGCTCAGCGCGCTGATGTCGGTGATCGAGTTGCCCCCGAGCGAAAGTTCCGTCAGGCTCGTGAGCCCGCGCAGCGCGCTGATGTCGGTGATCGAATTGCCCCCGAGCGAAAGGTCCGTCAGGCTCGTGAGCCCGCGCAGCGCGCTGATGTTGGTGATCGAGTTCTCGAAGAGCCGTAGTTGCGTCAGGCTCGTGAGATTCTGAATCCCTACCAGGCTCGTGATCCCGGCCAAGGGGGCACCAAACTCCGTCAGCCCAGATATCAGGCCGCAGGTGAGAGACTCCTGCGCGCCGACCGAGAGTGCAGCCCTAATCGCTGCCTCCAGGTTGGCGTCCTCGAACGTCGCGATGGCCGCGTCGGGATGGTCACTACACAACTCGCCGGGGCCGAGTCGCACGGCTGAACCCGTAGGGTCGCCGCCGCAGCCCAGCGGGAGAAGCAAGCCAATAATGAGCGACAGTACACGCCGGTACATTCCTGAGTCCTCCCGACGGACCGGCCTAGAGGTCTCGTCGTCGGGGTGGGCGTCCGCGGGACCGACCTCGTCACTGGCTCCGGAACGACTCGAGCAGTTCTTCCGTGAACGGATTCTCGCCCACCCGAAGAGCTCGGATCCAGCGTTCGCGGTAGCGCCGCTGAACGTCGCTTTCCGTCCATTCGACGAAAGCCTCGAGGTCTTCGATAGCCCCTTCGAAGTGGCCGTAATGACCTCTGCCGCATGGTTCCAGATGGCGCCGTTCCAGCACAGGGTATTCCAGGCGTTCGTCCCCACGACGCGTGTCGTGTCGCCTGCCTGCGCCGCCGCGTACGCCGCCAGCGCTTCCGGAATCCGTCCCTGAGTGGCGAGGTACCAGCCGCCCAGCAGCACGGCGGACCAGTCGTGGTAGTTGGCGCCCGCGTTCCTGAGCACCTCCACCGCATCCGCATGCCCCTCGCGCGCCGCCAGCATCCAGGGCGTCCACGCCTCGTCCGCCACCGGATTCACGTGAGCCCCTCTGTCGAGCAGCTCGCGGACGATTTCCGTATGGCCCCTCAAAGCCGCCCACGACAGCGCCGTCCAGCCGTTCTCAGATGCGGCATTCACCTCCGCTCCCCTGTCCAGCAGCAGGGCCACCATCGCACCGTAGCCGTTGCGTGCGGCATACCCGAGAGCGGTCCGATCTACGAAGGAGAGAGCGTCGAACTCCTTCTTGTCCCGCTTGAAGTAGATCATGCCGGTACCGGGATTCATGAGGTAATCGGGGTTGCGCTCGTCGAGCCAGATCCTACCCTCCTCGAGTCCCGTGCCCAGCCTGACCTTCACGAGGCTGTAGCCCTCCAGGTCAGTCGGGTCGTGCGCCTTGGTGTAGATGTAGGTGTCTAGCTCGGTCACACCGGTCCCCGGCCGGTCTGCGGACCTCCACCCCCCCGTTTGCATGGTCTCCCAGAAGCTCTTCCCCGGCGCGGGATAGTAGTCATGGAACTGCTGCTCGCCGTCCGGAGTCACG
>JBDGXT010000164.1:0-6055 GCA_039584455.1 Gemmatimonadota bacterium | reverse complement strand
GACTCACCGCGACTCGTGACCAGCTCCAGCCGGTGCGCGAGGAGGTTGAGGGTGATCTCGAACGTCTGGTAGCCGTTCGCATAGGGGATGGGGTGGGTGGTCAGGCCCGTGGGGCTGACATAGAGCGTGACGTTCCACCAGTGGTTCCTTCGCGGCATCATCTTCAGGCGGATCTTGCCCACGATCTGCGCAAACAAGTGCAACGTCGTCTTGCTGTCCTCCCACGCATCCAGCGGCAGTTCCGGTAGCTGTGGCTTCTGGGTGCTCATGTCGCCTACCTTGAATTGTGGGTTGTGCGCTAGCGGCAGTGCCGCGTCCTCGGCGCCACCCGCGGGTACTCAGTACAGACAGATCAGGGCTTCCTGAGCCGCTCCAGAAACACCTTCCTGGCCTTTGCGACCTTCGGTGCCACGATTGCCTGGCAGTACGGCTGCTCCCGGTTCCGCTGGTAGTAGTCCTGATGGTACTCCTCAGCCGCGTAGAACGTGTCGAGCGGCAGCACCTCGGTAACGATCGGGTCGTCCCACACAGCGCGCCCGTCGAACTCCGCTATCGTCTCCTCGGCTGCCTGTCTCTGTGCCTCATCGTGGTAGTAGATGACCGAGCGGTACTGCGTGCCGATGTCGGGCCCCTGCCGGTTGGGCGTCGTGGGGTCGTGCACCGTGAAGAACACCTCGAGCAGGTCACGGAACGAGATCACGTCCGGGTCGAAGGTGACCTGCACGACCTCGGCGTGTCCCGAGACGCCCATGCACACCAGCTCGTACGACGGGTTGGGCACGTGTCCCCCGGCATAGCCCGACACGACCCGCTCCACGCCCGCCAGCTCGAGGAAGACCGCCTCGAGGCACCAGAAACAGCCCCCAGCGAGGGTGGCGACCTCCTGCTTGTGCTCGGTCACGTAAGGTGTCCCCTTCTACGCGTACGGCAGGCTCACGCCGCCGTACGGCACGGCCGCGAGGTAGGCCATCTCACGATCCCACGTGGTGAGATCGTTCAATGACAGCTGATTGAGGTGCGTGTGTCCGCAGGCGCGGGCGAGCACCTTCATGAGGTCTACCGCCGCGTTCAGGAACCGGGCGAGCCGCTCGGCTCCCGCCTGGACCGGTAGCCGCGACCGCAGGTGCGGCTTCTGCGTGGCGATGCCCACGGGACAGTTGTTGGTGTGACAGGCCCGCATGGCGATGCACCCGATGGCCTGCATGGCCGCGTTCGAGACCGCGACGCCGTCAGCTCCCAAAGCCAGCGCCTTGGCGAAGTCGGCCGGTGTGCGCAATCCCCCGGTAATGATGAGCGTGACCTGCTCGGCATCTGCCGCGTCGAGATGGCGCCGCGCCCGCGCCAGGGCGGGAATCGTGGGTACCGAGATGTTGTCCCGGAAGATGAGTGGGGCCGCGCCGGTTGCTCCGCCCCGCCCGTCCAAGATGATGTAGTCGACGCCTACCTCGAGCGCGGCGTCGATGTCCTGCTCGATGTGCTGCGCCGAGAGCTTCGATGTGCTGCGCCGAGAGCTTGAAGCCGACGGGGATCCCGCCGGTAGCCTCGCGCACCTCCGCCGCGAATGCACGGAAGTCGGCCGGCGTGGTCCAATCGGGGAAGCGCGCGGGAGAGACCGCGGATTTCCCCTCCTCGAGCCCACGTACTTCGGCGATCTTGCCCATCACCTTCTTGCCCGGGAGATGCCCGCCCGTCCCCGTCTTGGCGGCCTGACCGCCCTTGAAGTGCATCGCCTGGACCTTCTGGAGCTTGTCCATCGAGAACCCGAACCGGGCTGAAGCCAGCTCGTACAAGTAGCGTGAGGTCTCGGCCTGCTCCTCGGGGAGCATTCCCCCTTCGCCCGAGGCGATAGCCGTGCCGGCCAACTCGGCTCCGCGGGCGAGTGCGACCTTGGCCTCCTCCGACAGGGCGCCGAAGCTCATGTCGGACACGAAGAGTGGTATCTCCAACCGGAGCGGCTTTGTGGCCCCCGGCCCGAGGGTGACGTCGCTTCCAACCTGTACGTCGTCGAGTTGGGGCGGCGTGGCGAGCTGTCCAGTCACGAACTGGATGCTGTCCCAGCGTGGCAGCTCGGGGCCGGGCACGCCCATCGCCGCTACCGGACCGTGCGCACCCCTCAGCCCCTGCGCCGCGAGCGACTGGATCGCCTTGGTGTGGGGCTCCTCGGGGGTGCCGTGCACGTCCTGGTAGCTGCCCTGGTAGGCATCGCGGTCGAATGGTTGCGGGTTCATCTGCTCCCAATCAGCCATCTCCTCGGCGTCCACATACACACCGCCGTCCTCGACCCACGCGGAGAACTTGTGGAGCCGCTCCGCGTTGTTGTACTCGCTGATGCCGGTGCGGAACTGGAAATCCCACTGGTGCACACCGCAAATCAGGTTCTCGCCCTGCACGGAGCCGTCGGCCAGCAATGCTCCGCGGTGCAGGCAGCGGCCGTACAGCACGGAGACGTCGTCGTCGTAGCGGATGATGACGAGGTCCACGTTCCCCATGAGGGCGTGAGCGGGCGCGCGGTCTTCGAGGGCGCTCCAATCGGCGATTCTCTGTTTCTGCATGTTTCTCCTCAACTGCAAACGGCCCCAGGTGGTTCCGGGTAGCGCCGCGTGCCTGCGTACGTGCTTCTGACGGCTATGCAGCGCTCCCCGCCACCTGATGCAGGTGCACGTCGCGCTGCGGGAACGGGATCGAGCAGCCGGCCCGCTCCAGCTCCTCCTTCAACGTGCGGGTGAGATCCCAGCGGAGCGGCCAGTAATCCTCTCGCTTGCACCACGGCCACACCACGAGGTTCACCGAGGAGTCGCCCAGCTCGTTCACCGCGACCACGGGCGCCGGGTCGGGGAGAACGCGCGAGTCGCCCTGGAGTACGCGGTGGATGGTCTCCATTGCCGTGCCGATGTCGTCACTGTATCCGATGCCGACCACGAGATCGAGGCGCCGGGTCGTCTGGGCCGCGTAGTTCTTGATCGTGCTTCCCCACACCGCAGTGTTGGGGATCACGATGCCGACGTTGTCGGGGGTGATGAGGGACGTCGTGAAGATGCCCACCGCCTGCACCGTCCCGCCCGTCCCGGCGGCCTCGATGTAGTCGCCCACTTTGAAGGGTCGGAACACGAGAAGCATGACGCCGGAGGCAAAGTTGGACAGTGTGCCCTGCAGTGCCAGGCCCAAGGCCAGGCCCGCCGCGCCGAGCACGGCGATGATGGACGCCGTCTGGATCCCCACCATGCCGAGCACGGCGATTACCACGAAGGCCAGGACCAGGTAGTAGACCAGCGACGAGATGAACGGCACGAGCGTCGCGTCGATCTTGCCGCGCTGCAGTGCTGCGCGGATACCGCGCTGGATCCACTTTGCTACCTGCCGTCCGATGAACAGCACCACGAGGGCGCCGAGGACCTTGAGTCCCCATCCGGCGAGGAGCGTGCTCACCAGGGGGATGAGGTTTTCGAGGGAGAAGGCCGAGAAATCCATGAGAGAACCACCTGTGGATGCCCTTGGGTGATGGCCGCCCGGGCGCCGGACGGATCGCTGAGGTCAAACAACTTCGCGGGGAGCTACAGGGCGCGTCAACCTGACGTGAGGGAGGTTAGAACGGCAGCGACAGTCCGAGATGCCACCGAGCTGCGAGCGTCGTTTGCAGGGCCACTCCCGGAGAGAGCCCCACTTCCTTCCAGCGCTCGGTGCGGATCAACAACCCGATGCCGGCGCCCACCAGGGTGGGGGGTAACGCAATGAGGGTGAATGCCCTGAGCCACTCATCCCCGCCGCACACGGTGTCGCCGCCGCAGAAGCCCGCCAGGAAGAGGAGGGAGGCGGTGGCACCGAGGCCGAAGCCGACGGCCGCGCCGGTCACGACCTTGGACCCCCGTCCCTCGCTCACCTCGATGCTGCGCACGCGAGCGAGCGGCAGGGTGAGCGGAGACTCACCACTCTCAACGTCGAGTGTGACCGATTCAGCCGAGAGATGGACGAGGGATCCTACGAACTGGTCGAGGGAGGCCCGCGGCGCGGTCACCCGAATGCGGGTGCCCGGCGGCAGGTCGCCGGCCCGCTGCGCCGAGAGCGCGGCGGGTGTCGTGGCCAGCAGGACGGCTAGTGCAACGCCGCCCCGAGGTAGTACGGCCACAGCAGCAATCCGAGAACGGCCTTGAGAAACCCGAGCTTGGCGAAGCCCAGCGTGAACAGCCAGCCAATGAACCATACCGATCCCACCTGCCCCCCCGTCTGTGCTTTAGACATTTTGAGCCTCCGTGGAAGTTGCCTACTGCGAGCCCTCGAACCGCGGCCAGATCTGCTGTAGCGTCTCCTCGGGCCCGCGTCCCACGAAGAATGTGAGATTCCGCTGCTCGGCCACCATATACGGGTGGGTCCAGTAGGCAGCGGAGTCGAGGGTGCTGAAGTGATCCCCGATCTCGTCCCGCGTGAGTCCGACCAGGATCGTCGGGTCACCCGGCCTATCGCCGGGGCCGAAGTACCAATAGGTGCCGACGATGGCCACGGCCTTGGGCAGTCCGTGCCGCGGGCCGTAGAAGTCGATCGCGCCGGCCTCCCCGTAGTTGCTCGTGAAGATCACTGCCTGCTCGCGTTGGGCCGGCGGCAGGCCGTGGTACACACCGGCCACCGACTCCACGAACTCCTCCCACCCCAGCATGTCGGCGTAGTCCTGCGGCAGCCGCTCGACCTCACCGATGTTGGTGGTGCGGGCACGCTCGATACCGAGGGACGTGACATACGCCTCCATTTGGGGCGGCGGCAGCACGGGGAAGCCGAGCGGCAGGATGAGGAGTCCATACGCCACGACGGCGGTGACCGTCCCCCAGCGCAGCACCCCGCTCCAGCGCGGAATCCGCAGCCCTTCCAGCACGACCGCGCCCGCCGCGAACAGCGTGGGGTGCACGGGACCCGCGTAGTACGGCTTGCCACGCAGCACGACGAGCAGGATTAGAGCCCACAGGCAGCTCCACCCCACGAGCCCGAACGGGCGGAAGCGCTTGGACCCGACGAGCGCGGCAAGGCCCACGAGCGACACGACGCCGGTGGTGGGACCCCATATCACGTGCCGAATCAGGAACTCGAGCGGCGTGACGCGGGCGAGCTGCGCGCTGCGGAGATCGCCCATTTGGTCGAGAATAGGGAAGCCCAACCTGATCTGGCCGATGATGCTGGGGCTGCCGATGGCGAGTGCCATCGCAGCCGCCACCCACGGCCACGGGGTCTTGAGGGCCCGCCGCGCAGGCGTGACGACCAGGGCCAGTAGCACGGCGAGCCCGAAGACCAAGATGCTGTACTTGGAGAGCAGCCCCAGCCCGCATACCGAGCCGAATACCAGCCACCAACGGGGCTCAGGCTCCTTGCTCCACCGCACCAGGGTGTACAGCGCCAGCGTCCACCAGAACTGGTCCAACACCACCGGCTGGAACAGCGTCCCGGCGCGCATGAACAGGGGATTGCACAGCACGCACAGCGCGGCGAGGCCCTGCGCGAAGCGCCCGCCGCCGAACTCCCGGGCGATCAGCGCGGCCAGCACCATGAGCCCGGTGCCGAACAGTGCGGGGAAGAAGCGCGCGGCAAAGAGCGAGTCGCCCAGCACGCCGCGCGCGACTTCGGACAGCATCGCGATGAACGGTGGGAAATCCATGTGGAAGAGCTGCAGGTGCTCTCCCATCGCCATGTAGAGGAACTCGTCGCGGTGGAACTCGTAGGGGCCCAGCGCGTTGGTGGCGAAGTGCAGCGCCAGCTTGACGGCGATGAGCGCGCCGACGACAGCCAGCGCGACCGGCTGGCACGGCACACCCGCGCCAGAAGGCGTCGTCCCAACGCGCTCGCGGCCGCTCTCGGAGATGCGCCTACTCCTTCTGCGGTGCCGGCTTGGACCGCTTCACCGTGGCCGCGCCACGACCGGGCACCAGCACCTCTCCGGCTGCCCCATCCACTGAGCGCAGACGTAGGTCCCGCTGCGGAAACGGGATCTCGATGCCGGCCTCCTTCAGCGCGTTGTTGACGGCCACCTTGACCTCGCTCTCTGTGAAGAACCAGCGATCGTAGTTCGCCGTCCAGA
>JBDGXT010000163.1:0-4609 GCA_039584455.1 Gemmatimonadota bacterium | reverse complement strand
GGAGGGCGTGTTCGTCGCCGAGCACGTGGCCGGGAAGCAGCCGCACCGCATCCGCTATGACAACGTCCCGAGCGTGACCTACTGCCACCCCGAGGTGGCGAGCATCGGGCTCACCGAGGAGCAGTGCAAGGAGCAGAAGCTCGACTACGTGGCTGGTAAGTTCCCCATGACGGCCAATGGCCGGGCCCGCGCCGCCATGGAGACGGACGGCTTCGTGAAGATCCTGCGGGACAAGCGCTACGGGGAAATCCTGGGCGCCCACATCGTCGCGTCACACGCGAGCGAGATGATCCACGAGCTGGCCGTGGCGCGCGAGAACGAGTACACCGTGGAGGAGGTGGAGCTCGCGGTGCATGCGCATCCCACGCTCTCGGAGGCGGTCGCCGAGGCGGCGCTCGACTCCCTGGGGCGCGTCATCCACACGTGACCCACGGCACCGCCGACCCCGTCGGAACGGCCCTGGCCAGCATCGGCGTCGGTGCAAGCACCGGCGCCGCGTGCATTACGGTCGGGCTGATCATCTTCCGTACGGCCGGTCCCGCCGAAGCGATCATCCCGGCCGGCCTCTTCGTGGGCGTCGTGACGGCGGTGGCCACAGCGTGGGTACTGTCGCGCCCCATCGCGGACTACTTCCGCCGCGGAGTCGCGGCCGCGATCGGAGCGTTCGCAGCCCTGCTGCTCGCCGGGCTTGCCGTCCCGGCCGACATGGTGGCGGGGATCTTCGGACTCAGCATCTATCTCGTGCTGCTCGTTGCCGTATGTGTCTGGGCGTGGCTCAAGGTGCGGATGGCGGGTGGCGCGTGAGCAGCGACCTCGCGGTGGTAGGCATCGGCCGCATGGCGTACGAGGACGCGCTCGAGCTGCAGCGAAGGCTGGCGCACGCTCGCATCGGGAAGAGCGCGCCCAACGACATGCTGCTCCTGGTCGAGCATCCCCCCGTCGTGACGCTGGGACGCTCCACGGAGGAGCGACACCTGGTCACCGCGCCCGAGGTACTCGCGGCTCGCGGCATCGAGGTACACGAGATCGAGCGCGGCGGAGACGTGACCTTTCACGGTCCCGGCCAGCTCGTGGGGTACCCGATCTACGACCTGACGGAGCACAAGAAGGACTTGCACTGGTTCCTGCGGCAGATCGAGGGGAGTCTCATCGCGGGGCTCGCCACCCTCGGCATCCAAGCCGACCGCGACGAGCGCTTCACCGGCGTGTGGACCGAAGGGCGCAAGATCGCCAGCATCGGCATTCACGTGAAGCAGTGGGTCACCTGGCACGGCTTCGCGCTCAACGTGAGCACCGACCTGTCCTTTTTCGACCTGATCGTCCCCTGCGGCATCGACGGCGTGGTCATGACCAGCATCACCCGGGAACTCGGCTCGCGCACACCGCGCGATCTCTGGGCACGCGCGATCGACGCCGTGGTGCTCGGCTTCGCCGAGACGTTCGAGCAGCAGCCGCGGATGGTGACGCCGGAGGAGCTGTTGGCTACTGAGCCATCAGCTCGAAGAACCTCCCGTACACCTTGATCCCATTCAAGAACTGATCGACACCCAGCTTCTCGTTCGGCGCGTGTAGCCGGTCATCGGGGAGTCCGATCCCCGCGAGGAGCACTGGCGCCCCTCCCTTGGCGAGCGCGGCCACCACGGGAATCGAGCCACCCGAGCGGGTGAACACGATGCCCCGACCTTCCACCTCCTGGAACGCCCGGTCGATCAGCTCGAACGGCTTGGCGCCGATGTCCACCAACACCGGGTCGGCGCCGTGGATGAAGGAGAACGACACGTCGGCGTGTTTCGGCGCGAGCTGCTTCACCGCCTTGATGAGCTGCTTCTCGACCGTCTTCGCCTTCTGATTGGGCACGAGCCGGAGGCTCACCTTGGCGGTGGCCTCGGCGGGGATCACCGTCTTGGCGCCCTCACCGGTGAAGCCGCCCATGATGCCATGGATCTCCAGCGTGGGAAGCCCCCACAGCCGCTCGAACACGGAGTAACGGGTGAGGCCGGTGAGTGCCCTGGACCCCACCTCCTCGCGCATGAACTCCGGCTCCTTGAAGGGGAGCTGGTCCCACGCATCACGCTCCGCCTTGGCGGGGCGCTTCACGGCCTCGTATAGCCCGGGGATGTTGATTCGCCCCTTCTCCGTCTTGAGCTTCGCGAGGATGTGCACCAGGGTCTCGTGCGCGTTGGGCGCCACACCGCCGTACAGCCCGGAGTGGAGATCGCCCTTGAGGGTGCGCACCTTGATCTCACCGTAGCAGATGCCCCGCAGCCCCACCTCGATAGCCGGGATGCCCGGCTGATAATACTGGGTGTCGGCGACCAACGCCGCGTCGGCCTCCACCAGCTCGGGACGCTCGTCGAGCAGGTCGAACAGCACCCCGCTCCCCATCTCCTCCTGGCCCTCGATGAGAAACCGCATGTTCACCGGTGGCTTCCCGGCGCGGCTCACTGCCTCGAACGCCTTGATGATGGCGAACGCCTGGCCCTTGTCGTCGGTGGCGCCCCGCGCGTAGAGGTTGCCGTCCCGCACGGTAGGCTCGAACGGCGGAGTCTCCCACTCGTCCAGCGGATCGGGCGGCTGCACGTCGTAGTGGCCGTAGGCCAACACGACGGGCTTACCCGGCACCTCGGGGCCCTTGGCCCACACCACCGGATGCGTGTCGCTCCCGAGCAGCTCCACCTCGCAGTCCAGGTTCCGTAGCTGGTCCGCCACCCACTCGGCGGCATGCCGACAGTCGGACGCGTTGACGGGCAGCGTAGAGATGCTGGGGATCCGGAGCAGGTCATTCAGCTCCTGAAGCATTCGGTCGCTATTGGCGGCGACGAAGGATTGCAGATCGGACATGGTGACGCATTCTCTCGAAATGGAGGTTGCTGCGCGGGCACACCGCACATCCCTGGCGCCGGCGCCAACCGGCGCTTCCCGCTCAAATATACCCGAGGGTCATTCCGGTGGCGTGGCGAGCCGCTCCACCACCTCGAACGGGGGCGCGTCGGAGTCGGCGTCCAGCGCCTCGGCAATGCGCGCCACGGCCGCTCGCAGATCGCCGTCCTTTATTTCGAGCACCTGATCGAACAGCTCGAGCTGGGTGCGGTAGATCCGCTGCGCGAGCAGCGAGGCGTTGTTGAGCGTGTTCTCGGCCATGCGGGGGCCGTTGTACACCTCGAGCTCGTCGGCGAGCCCGGTCCGTAGTCGCTCTCGGGCCCCGTCGAACAGCGCCTGGCGCAGGCGCTCCATCTCGTCCTCGGCCAGCTCGCCGCCGTAGACCTGCTCGAGCGTATCGGCCAGCTCGCGGTAGAACGCCCCCAGGCGCCGCTGGTCGCGCATGGTTGCCACCGCGCGCCGTGCGCTCGCAGTATCCCCCCGGCTGGCGAAGAACGCCTCGGCGCCGCGGTACCCCACGAACAGCGCGAAGCTCTCGTTGAACAGGGTCTCGTTCGTGACGTACAGCGTGTTGTGCGCGATCTCGTGCAGCACCAGCGAGGCCAACAACACGGGATCGCGCGAGAGCGCGGTCGAGAGCAGCGGATCGTTGAACCAGCCGAGCGTGGAGAACGCGGCGGCCGGTCGCAAATAGGTGTCGTAGCCCTCCTCTTGCAGCTGCTCGGCCGCGCGCCGCGCCGCACCCAGATCGAAGAAGCCCTTGTAGGGGATGGTCCCGACGATGGGATAGCGCCACGTGTAGGGTGCGAGGGCATAGCGCGGGCTCGCCGTGAGCACCAGCAGGAGGGTGTCCGTTTCCAGGTCGGAGAAGGTCGTGTAGGTGTCGCCCGCGTCGAGCCCCAGGGAGTCCTGCCCGAACTGGCGCGCGTCGAGCACGAGCCGGAACTGCCGGCGCCGCAGGTCAGACGTGCCAGAGTCCGCGAGCAACTCCCCGAGGTCGCGCCGCCGCAGCAGGATGCCCATTTCCTCATACGCCGAGCGCAGCACGAAGCGCACGTCGGCACTCAGCAGCACGGCGGCCGCGAACAGCGCCACGAGCGCCCCGGCCGTGATGGCCACACCCTTCAGGAGCCTAGAACGTGAAACGCGCACCCCAGTAGTGCCCCGGCTCGCCCAGCAGGTCCTCGTTGCGGTAGGCGTAGTCCAGCATGAGGGTCCCCACCTGCACGGTGCCGCCGAACGTGAACTCGGAATTGGACAGCACGTCGGGTCGCCCGCTCCACCCCGCGCGCCCGATCACACCCAACGCCCCCTTGAGCACCGCCCCCGCTTCCAGGCCGATCACGGCCCGCGCCGACTGGCCCGCGCGCCACATCATCTCGAACGTGCTCAGGAGCCGGAATGACTCCAGGGGGTCGACGTAGTTCATGGTGAACCCCAGGCGGGTGAGCCGCGGCATGACCAACGAGGAGGTATCACGCCAGTTGCCGCCGATGTTCTGCACGGCGAAGGCAATGGCCATGATGTCGAAGAAGGCGAGCGCGAGACCCGCATCCCCACTCACGCCTCCCGTCCACACGTCGCCCACGGTGCGGCGCGCGTACTTCCCCGTCACGCCGAGCGCGAGGATCCCGAAGCGGTATACCAGGGACGCGGTACCCAGCACCTCGCGCGAGCTGGTGCCCGCCGGGACGCCGCCGCCCAGGTACTGATCGGGGTTGGTGCCGAA
>JBDGXT010000162.1:0-4629 GCA_039584455.1 Gemmatimonadota bacterium | reverse complement strand
CGTGGCCACCGCCGTGGTCGGGCCGGCGCAGAGGGTGCGCGCCAGGCGGGACGCGCCGAGCCGGGCGAAGAAGAGGTGGTCGAGCAGCCCGTCGCTCATATACCCATTGGAGCCACCGTAGTGGTACGGCAGGATGGCCTCGCCGCCCCACTTCTTCTTGATCCCGCGGAAGCGACCCGTGATCTCGGCGATCGCCTCCTCCCAGTCGATCGGCTCGAACTCTCCGGCGCCTTTGGGTCCCACACGGCGCAGCGGGGTGGTCAACCGCTCCGGGTGATACACCCGCTGCGCGAAGCGGGCCACCTTGGTGCAGATGAACCCCGCGGTCACCGGATGATCGTGGCCGGCCGCGATGCGCTCGATCCGCCCGTCGCGCACCGTCACGTCGAGGGCGCAGGTATCGGGGCAGTCCATGGGGCACGTGGTGTGAATGAGGTTCCCAGCCATGGAGGGAACGTACAGTCGGGAAGCGGGAGGGGGGAAGACGAGAAGCGGCATCAAGAAGCCCCGCCCAGCTCAGCAAGCTGGACGGGGCAGACGTGACTCCGCCGTCGGCGCCTAGTTCTTGACCCTGACCCGAGCGTTCTGGCGCACTTCGTTGCGGATCTCCATCCGGATGTTGCGTACCTCGCTGCGGATCTCCGCTTTGATGCGCTGGATCTCATCCACGAACTCGAAGCAGGGCCCCTCTACGTCGTGGCTCATGTGGTCGCAGGGGAGGTCCTTCATCTCGAGGTATAGCCCCGAGTGCTGGCCCGTCCCCGCGAACTCCACGCTGCCGAACCGCACGAGGTCCCCCGGATCGTGGAGACAGTGGATCGCCTCCTTGTACCCCATCGGGCCTTCGCGGTCGATGGCGTCGGGGTCCAGGTGGAAGTAGCAGCTGGCCAGCTCGTCGGCGTTGGCCTCATCCGACAGGTCGATCACCAGTGTCAGGCTATCGACTGTGGCGGGTTCGGCGCGCTGCACGACCACCGCCTGGAGCTTCCCGATCTTGTCGCCTTCCACGTACATCGGCAGGAAGGAGAGCTCCATCGTCACCGGATTGGAGCTGTGCTCCAGGCTGTCCGCCCAGGTCTCGATCTGGGCCTTGAGCGTGGCCGCGTTGCGCCAGCCCCAGAGCGTCCCCAGGCCCAACACCAGCACGAGGGGCGCGCCTACCGCCACCAAGACTCTGCGAGTCGTAGACATCGTTCCGTCCCCAGCTTCCTTTGCGGTTACGCCTTACCCTACGGGGGTCGGCGCCGGGGGGTTTCACCCGACCGCCCCTCGGGAACGACCGCGTAAACCTTCCTATGGCATGCAGTTACAGCAGTGCTACATCGCCGGCGGCATGCTCGTGTTGAACATGTCGGCCAGCACCTTCCATTCGCCGTCGATCTTCTGCCACACCACCAGGTACTTGCCGTGATCGGCGACGCCCCCGCCCGGCGCGTCCAGGACCTGGTAAGTCCCGTAATCCCACGCCATGTCCCCGGCGGCGGCGACCACGATCTTGGTCGGCTCGAACGTGAGGTGGGGCAATGCCTCGATGATGCCCACCCATGCCTGCCCGAGGGCCTCCGGACCGGTCACGGGATCTAAGCCAGGGGGCAGGAGATAACCGTCTGCCGCGTAGAACGAAGCACACTTCGCCGCGTCCCCGGCGGCCACGGCCGCTACCCACTCCGCGTCCAGGTCGCGTATGGCCTGCTCTTCCGCCGCGTAATCGGCCATGGGCTGGCATGCCGTGGCCACGACCGCCAGCACGGCCGTGAGAGTAAGAACCGTTCCTGCTCGTTGCATCGTGTCCTCCTGGGGAGGGTTCCAGGTTAGGGTGACGCGCGAATCTCTGCCCGTGCACCGCCCCTGTCAACGCAGCGGCGCGCCCATCACGAGTGGCCCCGTCCCACTTGCGACGCCCGGACGATTGCGGTTCCCTTTCACGGACGACGCCTTCAACGCTTCGTCGAGATTACACCCGCACCCGGAGGCCCGCACGTGGCATTCAGTAAGGAGCAGCTCGCCCGCGTGAAGCCGCTGTGGGATACGATGCTGAGGCATCGGTTCCTCACCGAGACCAGAGACGGCACCATCCCCGATGAGCGGTTTGCCGTCTGGATGCGCCAGGACTACCTGTTCGTCGAGGCGGCGATCCCGTTCATCGCGGCGCTCATTCCCCGCTCGCCTCGCGAGCACTGGGAGCCTCTGGCCGGGGTGATCACCGCGCTCGAGAAGGAACTCAAGCTGTTCGAGGAGCGCGCCGCGGCGGTGGGCGTGGACCTGCGCGGTGCTCCCCCCTCGTTCACGAATCACGCCTATATCCAGTTCCTGCTGGCAACCGCATACCGCGCTTCGTACGCCGAGGCCTACACCGTGCTGTACGTGGCCGAGAAGGCGTACCACGACTCGTGGAAGGTCGTGCAAGCCGGTATCGCACAGGACTCGAAGTGGTACCCCTTCGTGGAGAACTGGGCGGGAGACGCGTTCGGCGGGTACGTCGCCTACCTCGAGGGAGAGGTGAACAAGCTGGCCGAGCAGGCGGGCGCCGCGGAGCGGGAGCGCATGGCCGAGTACTTCGAACTCACCACCAAGTACGAAATCGCCTTCTGGGAGATGGCAGTAACCGGAGAGGGGTGGCCGGGAGCATGACACTGACCGACGACCTGTACACCGCTGCCAAGCCCACCTGGGACGCCCAGCTGAAGCATCCGTTCGTCACCGGCCTGGGGGACGGATCCCTCGAGGAGAAGCGATTCAAGCGGTGGGTACGACAGGACTACCTGTACCTCAAGGAGTTCGCCCGGATCTTCGCGTGGGCGGTGGCAAAGGCGGACCGGCTCGAATCCATGAGCTGGTACGCCACGGTCCTCAACCTCACGCTCAACACCGAAATGGCACTGCACCGCTCCTACGCGGAGCGCTTCGGCATCTCCGGTGAGGAACTCGAGGCCACGCCGATGTGGCCCACCACGCGTGCCTACACCGATTTCCTGGTGCGCACGTCGGCGGACGGCGACATGGCGGACCTGTTGGCTGCGCTCCTCCCCTGTGCGTGGGGCTACGTGTACATCGGGCAGTACCTGGCGAAGGGCAAAGCGCCCCAGGACGATCGCTACGCCGACTGGATTCAGCAGTACGCCTCCGAAGAGTTCGCCCAGGCCGCCGAGTGGCTCAGGGCAGAGCTCGACCGGGTCGCGGCGGGCGCCAGCGAGGAAAAGCGCGCACGCCTCGCCGAGCTGTTCGTGATCTCGAGCCGCTACGAGTGGCAGTTCTGGGAGATGTGCTGGAGCGGCGAGGAGTGGGGGCCCTAGCTCCCGGCCTGCCGCCTCGCGCCCCGCCGAACCGCGCGGCATCTTTGGCGTGATGCCTGACAGGGGGTCCTATGTACGGACTCGTCTTCGCCGAGCTGAAGAAGTATGCCGAAGACCGGTTCGGTGAGGGCACCTGGCCCGAGCTGCTGCACGCGGCCGGTGTCGACCGATCCGTGTACCTGAACGTCAACGAGTATCCCGACGAAGAGGCGGTGGCCCTGCTCACGGCGGCGGCCAAGCGGGCGGAGCAGCCGGCCGCCGAGATGCAGGAGGACTTCGGCAGGTTCGTCATGGCTGACCTGGTGCAGGTGTACGGGCCGATGATCAAGCCCGAATGGAACACGCTCGACTTGATCGTGAACACCGAAGCCATGATCCACGAGCTGATCCGCCGCAAGAACCCGGAGGCGAAACCGCCCACGCTCGGGTGCAGCCGCGAGAGCGCTGACGCAGTGCTCATCTCCTACAGCTCCCCACGCCGCATGTGTGGCTTCGCCAAGGGATTGGTGCACGGCGTGGCCGAGCATTATGGCGAGCAGATCGATGTGACCGAGAGCAGTTGTATGGAGCGCGGCGATCCAACGTGCAGCATCTGGGTGACAACGGAGGCCGGCTCCGCCTAGTTACCCATTCCCACTCTCGCGAGGGGTCTCATGCAGCGACGCACCTTCCTCCGTACGAGCATCGCGGCCGGCTTGATGGGCGCGGGGAGCACTACTCTGGCACCGCGCTTCCTCGACGCGGTGCCCCGCCTCGATTCCGAGAAGCCCATCCGCCTGAGCTCCAACGAGAACCCGCTGGGCATCTCACCCTTGGCGCGGCAGGCAATCATCGACGGGATGGTGGACGCGAACCGCTACCCACGTGGGCGCGGCGAGCTGATCCGGGGGCTCGCCACCAAGTACGGGATGCCGCGTGATACCTTCGTCGTGGGCGCCGGCTCCACTGAGGTGCTCAAGATGGCGGTGCAGGCCCTGGCGGCCCCAGGGGGCACACTGGTGCTCGGCGAGCCGACCTACGAGGACGCGCCGTGGTACGCCGGGCCGTTCGACATCCGGCTGGCGAAGGTGCCGCTCCTCCCCGACGGCGCGCACGACGTGGAGCGCATGCGGGAAGCGGCCAACGCGGCGAAGGGGCCCGTCCTCGTCTACCTGTGCAACCCCAACAACCCCACGGGCACGCTCACGGCGAGCGCGACGATCGACGCCTGGATCGAGTCGGCTCCCGAGAACATGCGTTTCCTGGTAGATGAGGCGTACTACGACTACGTACGCGATACCCGCTACTGGTCGGCCCTCAAGTGGGTACCCGACCGGCCCAACGTGATCGTGGCCCG
>JBDGXT010000010.1:0-26815 GCA_039584455.1 Gemmatimonadota bacterium | reverse complement strand
GACGGAGGAGTACGGCATCCCGGTGGTCGCGGGCGTCTGGCCCCTCGTGTCACTGCGAAACGCAGAGTTCCTCGCCAACGAGGTGCCGGGACAGCAGGTCCCGCCGCGCGTGATCGAGCGGATGCGCAAGGCACAGGACAAGGGTGATGACGCCGCGCTCGCCGAGGGGATCGCGATCGCCCGCGAGGTGCTGGACGCGATGCGGGACCTGGTGCACGGCGTGCACCTGAGCGCGCCGCTGGGGCGGATCGAGGTGGCGCAGGAGGTGCTGGGGTAGGGGGAACGGGCACGGGGAACGGGGGCTCGGGAGACGGGAAGCGTGAGGGGGGGAGCGAGGCCGGGGTCCTACCGGAGCGAACCTCGCAAGCACTGACCGGTCGTGGGTCGTAGGCGGCCTACTGGAGCGCCGCCATCACCCGCTTGAACCGCTCCTCCGGCTTGCGGAATCCGAGGTTCGACAGGTAGACCTTCTCCACCCCCACGTCCCGCAGCGCGCGAATCGTGTGCGCGCAGATCTCCTCGGCCGAGCGCCCCGACTCGAAATCACGTACCACCCCCTCTGCCGGCACCGGAAAGAACTGGCCCATCCGCTCGAGCGTGCCGGGGTTGGCGGAACGGTACAGGAACACCCCGAACACGCCGGGGTGCTCCAGACCGCGCTGTCGCGCCTTGTTCACAAACCGCTCCACCTCACGGAGCGAGTGGTGTGACACGATCTGCGTGAGGTAGTACTCGCCGGTGAACTCCGGTCGCAACAGGTACCCCACCTGCTCCGCCGCGTCGCGGTGAGGGTTGGCCCAACCTCCGAGTGCCAGCGTGGGATGCCGCTCGCGGATCTGCTGCCGCAGCAAGTACGCGAACTCGACGCAACGGGGCGGCCCCACCGTCCGATCCCCACCCAGCACGGTGAGCGCCTCGAACCCTGCCGCCACCGCGCGATCCACGTACATACGGCAATACTCCAGCGTGTGCTTGCAGGTGAGAAAGGGCGAGAGCTTGGCCGGGCTCACGTCGCCGGCGAGGTTGGTCACCAGGTGGCGCAGATTCTCCTCCTCGGACACACCGACCGCGTTGTCGGTGAGGAAGATGGCGGTGTCCCCCCGCGCCAAGCGCCGCACCGAGTGGTACATGTCGATCCACGTGTCCATGCTCTGGCTGTCACTCAGGCCGGTTTTGGGCGGGCGCAGCTCGACCGCTACGAGGGGGTGATCCTCACGCAGGCGCTCGAGCAGCGCGGGGGCTGGGGAGGCGGGTCCGGTCGACATCTGGGTAGCTGAAGCTACAGATTGTCGCAACATGCGTCCACAAGGCCGAGGCACGGTCATCATTACCGGAGCCTCAAAAGGGATCGGACGGGCCACCGCGCTGCGCCTCGACGCCGCCGGGTTCCGCGTCTTCGCCGGCGTGCGGAGCGAGGCCGATGCCACAACGCTGCAGGCAGCAGCATCCAACCGCCTCACACCGCTGCAGCTCGAGGTCGTGGACACGGCAATGATCGCCGCAGCGACCGAGCAGGTACCACTGCCTGCCGCGCATGAGTTGTTCGCGGTCGTGAACAATGCCGCCATCTCGGTTCCGGGCCCGATGGAGTTCCTGCCGCTGGAGGACGTGCGCGCGCAGCTCGAGGTGAACCTCATGGCGCCGCTGCTTGTGTCCCGCGCCTTCCTGTCCCATCTGCGTGCGGCCGCCGACCGCCGCGTCGTGAACGTGAGCTCGATCAACGGCCGCATTGCACAGAAGTTCATCGGCGTGTACTCGGCTTCCAAGTTCGGTGTGGAAGGGTTGAGCGACGCGATGCGTCGCGAGCTGCGGCCCTGGGCCATCAAGGTCGTCGTCGTGCAACCGGGCGCCATCGATACGCCCATCTTCGAGACCTCGCGCCAGCGAGCGCGTGCCGCCGCACAGCGCATGCCGCCGCGCGCACATGAGCTGTACGGCCGCGTACTGCGTACCATCCTCGAGACGAAGGGACACGCACCGAAGCACGCCATCCCGCCGGAGCGCGTCGCCCGGGTGATCGAGCGCGCCCTCACCGCGCGCCGACCGCGCCTGCGCTACCCCGTGGGCTGGGACGCCCGCATCGCGTCCCTATTCAACCCGCAACTCTTCACGCGCCTCGTCGACCGACTTCTCAGCCGGTAGGTTCGGCGCGGAGCGCGGATGGATGACGAGGCTCTCGGAGCTGTTCCTGCTGGGGGATGAGGACAGCGTGCTGCACCAGGCGACGGTGTTCCGCCTGAGGACCTAGCCGGAATCAGCTAGCGGGTTTTTCCACCACAAACACCACGAACGGCCACAGCGGAACCCCAATGCGGCGGTGGAACAGCACGCGGCCCCCGGCTCGCTCGAGGGCGGTCACGGTTTCCACCGCCCGACACCCGAGCGAGAGCACCGGGACCTGCCACACCACCGCCTCCACCACGCCGGCCAGCCACCTCGTGAAGCGTCCCTGTGGCTCGGCAGAGTGGGCCACCCCGACGCGTCCGCCCGGCTTGACGACTCGGTAGAGCTCAACAGCACCGAGCGCCGGGTCGGTCAGCGGACACATACTGTAGGTTGAGAGCACGACGTCGAACCGGTCGTCTTCGAACGGCAGCGCCAACATGTCGCCGATCCGGTAATCGACCCGATCAGCGAACCCGGCTGCCGTCAGTTTCTCACGCGCCGCCTTCAGCATCCCCTCGCTCAGGTCCAACAGCATGACGTGTCCCTCCTGGCCCACCTGCTCGGCCGCCAGGAGCGCCGTCGATCCCGTGCCCGCTCCACAATCCAACACGTTGTCCCCGGGACGTACGGTCCTCCCGACCACCATCCTTCGTCCCCGCCAGTCGGACCGCGCCGTGAAGAACGCATGCTGAAGGTCGTACCGCCGCGCGACCCGATCGTACACGGATCGCAGCCGCTCCGGTTCGAGCGCCCTCCGCACTACAGCCGTCCCCGGCGCTTGAGCTCGAGGTACTGCTCCACCACCGCCCGACTCGCCAATTCGGGCGGCACGTCCAGCACCACCGCGCCGGCTCGGCGCATGTCGGTGAGGGCGTCACCCCGCGCGGCGAGCAACTCCTCAGCCGCCGCCTTGCGATACGCCCCTGTTACCTCCCCGGGCCGCCCAGCCGCCGTGCGATCCAGATCGGGGTTGCGCAGCGTCACGACCAACGGGAGGTGCCGAGGCCTGAGCGAGCCGACATGCGACACGAGCGCCTCGGAGGCGAAACGGTCGATGACGTCGGTGAAGAACACGGTGAGCGCGCGCTTCCGGTTACGCACCGCCAGGTAGCGGAACGCAGCAGGGTAGTCCGGCTCGACCAGCGTCGGTTGCGTGGTGGCCAGCACGTCCAGCACCTGGCGCAACCCCCGCCTTCCGCGCTGCGGTGCCACGTAGTGCTGCACCGTGTCGGCGAACACCATGAGACCCACGTTGTCGTCGTGATAGTTGGCCGCGAACGCGAGCCACAGCGCCGCACGGACAACGTGCTCCATGCGGGCCTCCCCACCCACCTCCGCCGTGAGTAACCGACCGGCGTCGAGCACGAGCATCACCTGCTGACGGCGTTCCTCCTCGAACTGCCGGGCAATCACCTTGCGGCGTCGCGCGGTCGCCTTCCAGTCGATGTGGCGGGTGTCGTCGCCGGGCACCCACTCGCGTAGGCTCTCGAATAAGCGTCCCTCACCTGGGCGACGCAACGTGGCGAGTCCGCTCTCACGACGCCGCACTGCCTCGGCGATCGAGGCCTTGAGGCGCGAAGCCGGCAGGCTCGGATACACCGTCACCTTCCAGGGCAGTTCGACGCGGCCCTGTCGCTGCGCGAGCCCCAGCGGACCACGGCTCCGTACGGCGAGCCACCCACCCACTTCGCGCCCGCGATGCTTCGGCGTGACGGACAACTCGTCGCACGCCGTGCCGCCGGCCGGCACCGCGAGGGTGCGCGACGGCAACACCCCTCCGATGATCTCCGGTCGACTCTCGCGCACCAGAAGGCGAGCATCACGGGTGGCCGGGTTGCGCCACCGGTAGGTAGCCTGTGTGGTCCGTCCCACCGTGAAGCTCTCGGCACCCTCCCGGACCACCTCGAGCCGTGCAGGCGCGACGGCCGCCCTCCCATCGACCAGAATCAGCACCACCAGTCCCACATTCAGCAGCACGAGCACGTCGAGGGCGAAGGGTGTGACGTACCCCAACAGACCCACCGGCGCGAGGCAGGCAAACAGCACCACGGCACGCCGCGTCGGAACGATCACGCCGTCGGCACCTCCGTCTGGTCGAGGATCGACTTCAGCGCGTCGTCGGCGTTCACGCCCTCCAGCTCCAGCTCGGGCGCCACCGCCACCCGATGGCGCAACACCGCCGCAGCGAGCTGCTTGACGTCGTCTGGGATCACGAAATCACGTCCCAGCAGCACGGCCAGCGCGCCACGCCCGCACGCGGGCTCGCTCCCAGCGTCAGAGAGGCCGACTCGCGCGTCGCGCGCACGATCTTCGTGATGTACGCCGTGATCTGCGGCTCGACCCGCACCTGCTCTACCGCCTGCCGCAGCTGCGCCACCCCCCCGGCATCCACCACGGGTGTGACACCGTAGGTGTCCGGCACGTCGGCCTCGAAGCCCTCGAGATAGCGGCCCAGGATGCCCTGCTCCGTCTCCTCGGCCGGGTATCCCATGGTCACCTTCATCATGAAGCGGTCGAGCTCCGCTTCGGGGAGCGGATAGGTACCCTCGAACTCGATCGGGTTCTGCGTGGCGAACACGGTAAACGTCTGCGAGAGGGGGTGGCTGGTGCCGTCCACCGTTACGGTGCGTTCCTGCATCGCCTCGAGCAGCGCCGCTTGCGTCTTGGCCGGAGCACGGTTGATCTCGTCGGCGAGAATCAGGTCGTGGAACAACGGCCCCGCCCGAAACACGAATTCCTGGCCCCCGGTCAGCACCGAGATCCCCGTGATATCACCCGGCATGAGGTCGGGGGTGAACTGGATGCGCGCGTAGCCCACGTCGAGGGCGCACGCCAAGGTGCGCACCAGCAGAGTCTTCGCCGTACCGGGCACCCCCTCCAGCAGGACGTGCCCCCGAGCGAGGAGTGCCACGAGGCAGTCGCGGGTCGCGTCGTCTTGTCCCAGCACGACACGTCGCAACGCGGCTAGGATCTCCTGTAGCTGTGCGCTGGTCGTAGTGCTTGCCACACGTCCTCCACTGCGATTGCGGCGTCGAGCACGCGCTCATCGCCGTCTCGTTCACGAAGTACTCGGCCGAGCCGGTTCACGGCACGGCGCGCCTCGGCACTCTGTGCGGCGAGCCCGAGCGAGTCGAGCCACTGCAGGTCGTCGCCAGGTCGGCGCGGCACGTGACCTGTGCGACCGAGGCGACGACGCAAGCCGCCGGATATGAGCCGCACGGCCATATCCTGCCCATCGGACCGTTCCAGACCCACCGCCAACGCATCCAGGTGCTCGAGCGGGGAGCGGCGCCGGCGCTCGATCACACGCAGCGCCGGCCCAAACCGCACCGCTGCGACCGCGAGCGCGATCAAGCCGGCGAGCGCGAGCTGCAGCATCGCCCATCCTCCAGGCGAGGACCTCGTCCACGCCCACGCCGCCCCAAAGATCGAACCCCCTTCGCCGAATCCCTGGTGATACTCGTCCACCGTGACACGGCTGGCGCGTTCGTCGAGCAGCCAGCCCAGGATCACCGGTCCGGCGTCGGTCTCTTTCAAGAAGGAGTTCGAGAGCCAGCGAGAGTCGGCCATCAGGATCACGCGCCCGCCGCCCTCGAAACGGTGGATCCAGGCGACCGGCGCGCGGTCCCGAGTCCGCAGCAACAAGTTGCTCCATTCAATAGGCGGTGCCCGGCACTCGTCCTGCCACTCACTCTCCTCATCGTCGCCGGGCCGCAACACGAAGCGGGCGGGCGGCAACGAATCCATGCCCAGCGGCGGTACGACCGCGACCTCTTCTTCTCGCTCTACCCGCACCCCGAAGCAGTGCTCAATACCGTTCTCGCCGGCGAGAAAGAGCGCGCCGCCGCGCTCCAGATACCGCATCAACTCGCGGCGTTCCGCGTCGGACGGCATTCGCACCTCGCGGGCGATCCGCGCCACCTGCACCGTCTGCGGAGACACACCAAGCATGACGAGCCACGCCGAGGAATCCACCGGGACCGCATCGGTCGCCAGCCCGTAGAACGGACGGCGGCGGCGCTCCACCGTGACACCCAGCACCTCCAACGCCTGCGCGAATCCCTTTGCACCCTCGGGTCCGGTCAGGAACGTCGAGCGGCGCGGGTCGGACAGCGCCTCGCTCGGCGCAGTCCGCAATCCGGCGATCGCGGCTACGACGAGCGCGACCGTGAAGGCCGCGAGGAGCAGGACCGTCGTGCTAGCCCGTCGCACGGTGCGTCGCGAGCTCGCTCGCCCGCTCATCGAACGTGTGCACTTCGTCGAGCGAACACGGCGCGCCACCGAACAGGTGGCGGTAGAGCGTTGCCACCAAGCCGGTCAGCGTGGATCGCCCCACCTCGTCGAGCCGCGCCTCCCCCACGTACTCCGCCGGCGTCTTGGAGGGATGGAACACCAACGCCTTGCGTGCCTCCAACTCGAGCAGCAGTGCGGTGAACCGGTGCGCCAGCGCCTCGGCGTAGCGACCATCACGGACCAGACGGCGGGCCTCTTCCAGGTGCCACGCGGCATCCCGCCGTCCCCCGGCGGCCGGCGCCACGCCTGGCTCACCGAGTGCGCGCGGCTTGAGCGAGCGCCACACGAGGTATCCAAAGTGCGCCAGGATACCGAGGAGCAGGACCGTGAGGACGCCGAGGAAGATCAGGTACGCGACCGGGTGGCTCTCCTGGAAACCCTGCAGCCACTCGAACAGTGCGGCGTACAGCTCTCGCAGGAAGCCGAATGGATCCCGCGACTCCTCCCACTCGTACTCGGGCGAGTCGTAGATGCGCCGCAGAACGGCACGCAGGGAATCGGCTGGCGGCGACTGGAGTGGCGCGCTCACGCCTCAGCCGGCTCTGCGCTGAGCCCGAGCTGCTGGCTCAGGTGCTCGAGGTCGAACGCCTCCTTGCGCACTCGGAGATCGTAGTAGAACAGCGTGAAGGCGCAGGCCACGAGAGGATAGACGAGCAGCTGTAATAGCTGTCCCCCCACCGTGAAGACGTACTCGAGGAACGGCAGGTAGAGGGCGAGCGCCCCCGCGATCATGAACGGCAGCCAGATGATCGCAAACACCACGAAGCCCAGCACCAGCGCGCGACGCTTGTGCCCCTTCGTAAGGAACCAGGAGCGGCGCAGCGCATCGGTGGCCATGGGCGGATCCTCCAAGACCACGATCTGCGCCACGACCGCATACCCGCACGCGATGACGAAACCGGGAAAGAGGAACAGCACCAACCCGATGGTGACGAGGAGGTACTTCGCCAGGCCGGCGACGAACAGCGGGACCATCTTGGTCAGCGCATAGCTCAGGGCGTCTCCCACGGTGGCGTCCCGACCGAGGTACGCCTCCGAAATGACCCAGACGGTCGCCGCCGCCGCCACGAGCCCTCCGAGCCCGGACAGCACGAACGTGGCGAGCCACAGCACCGGATACTCGATGGCGCCGCCCCCAAGCGTGATGTACGTATTCAGAATCGCTGGCACGCCCTCGCACACGATGGCGATCACCACCAACGTGCCGAAGTACCCCCGGTAGATCACGAAGGCGCCGTCCAGGATCTCACCGATCGACATGCGCCGCAGCTGGTATGTGGCCATTGATCCTCCCGAGCGGTAAGATGCTGTGCAAATGCCTGACACGCGACCCCGGGAGCTCCAATTCTCGCGGCGGATAACGGTGGAAACGCCCGAGCACGTCGTGCTGCAACTCGAGCTCGCCGGGCTCGGATCCCGCATGGCTGCCGCAATCTGGGATCTTCTCGTTCTGCTGCTCATGCTCTCACTCGTGAGCGTCGTGTCCACCATCATCACGAGCTTGGCAGAGTCGGTGGCCGGGTGGGCCGGCGCCGTGTTCATTCTGGTGCTCTTCCTCATCTCCTGGGGTTACTTCGCGCTATTCGAGGCACTGGCGGGCGGACGCACGCCCGGCAAGCGCCGCATCGGCATCCGCGTCGTGATGGATACCGGGCACCCCATCACGTTCCCGGCCGCAATGATCCGCAACCTGGTGCGCCTCGTCGACATCCAACCGGTTCCGTCCTACCTCGTCGGGTTGCTGTTCGTCTTCTTCCATCCCCAACACAAGCGTCTGGGCGACTTGGTGGCCGGAACGATCGTGGTACGGGACCGGGCGGAGGACGTGGCGCTCTCGGCACCGGCGACGCCGGCGCGGCGCACTGAGACCCTGGATGCCGGCCCCCCCGTGCTCTCCGACGAGGAGTTTCGCCTTCTCGAGCAGTTTGTCACACGCCTGGAGGAACTCGGAACCGACGTGCGACGCCGCTTCGCCTCGGAGGTGGCGACGCGTCTCGGCGAGCGCTTCCCCGATCGCGATCCGCGACCCGAAGCGTTCCTGGTCGGCCTCTATGGCGACGAGCTCGTCAAGCGGCGCGCCAAGACCGCGGCGCGACACGGCACGGGGGGTGTGGCGGCGGCGGGCACCGCCGAGCGCTTCGTTGCGACCAGGCAGCCCGCGTGGGAGGGCTTCCGGCGGCGTGCCTTGCGCGCGGAGCGAGAGGGTCTCAAGAACCTCGCTGGGGAAGAGGTGGCCGAGTTCGCGGCTCGCTATCGCGAAGTCGCTGCGGACCTGGCCCGTGCGCGCACCTACGGGGTGGACCGCCTCGTGCTCGAGTACCTGGAGCGGATCGTCGGCGCCGGCCACAACGCTCTCTACGGCCTGCGCGGCGTGCGGCGGTTGCCGCTGGGCCGCCTGGTGTTGAGG
The DNA here is from genome assembly GCA_039584455.1 of Gemmatimonadota bacterium. Taxonomy (GTDB): domain Bacteria; phylum Gemmatimonadota; class Gemmatimonadetes; order Gemmatimonadales; family GWC2-71-9; genus WVYX01. The sequence goes on along the minus strand of JBDGXT010000010.1, from coordinate 17,949 downwards.
GACCTGCCGGCGGCGGCGTGGCGATCCCGCGCCTACGTGCTGGTGGCGTGCCTGCTCTTTCTGCTCCCCGGGCTCGTCGGCTACGCGCTGGTGCGGGAGCGCCCGGAAGTCGCGCGCGAGGTCCTGCCCGACATCATGCTCGCCCGGGCCGAGAGCGGGGCCTACGAGCAGGCAGCGGGGCGCGGCTACGCCGAGACGCCCTCACCGTATCTCCCGTTCGTGGCGTCATCGATCATCGCCAACAACGTCCAGGTCGCGTTCCTCGCGTTCGCTTCCGGCATCACGGCTGGTGTCGGAACGGTGTTCGTGCTGCTGTTCAACGGGCTGTTCTTCGGAGCGGTTCTGGGGCTGTTCGCCAACTACGACCTGGCGCATTGGATCCTGACGTTCGTGGCCGGACACGGGGTGCTGGAGCTCACGGCCATCTTCGTGGCGGGCGGGGCGGGCCTGTTGGTCGGCCGCGCGCTCATTGCCCCGGGCGACCTCGCACGCCGGGAAGCGTTGGTCTTCTATGGGAGAGATGCGATCCGGTTGGTCGGTGCGTCCGCCACCCTGCTCGTCCTCGCCGGTCTCATCGAGGGGTTTCTGTCTGCAAGCGCCGCGCCCGCCGCATTCAAGCTCGGGGTGAGCGCGGCGAGCGCGGGATTGGTCATCCTGTACTTCGCGGCGGGAAGGAAGGCGACCGCCGGTTAGGACGGGATCAGCCTCCCGTCACCGGGATCGCAACCGCCGTCCGCTCCCACCGTAACGCGAGAATCATGGCACCCGCGGCAGCCTCCGAGGCCTCGAACGTGAGCTGTTCGGTGTAGCGCCCCACCTGCTCGCTGGGGGCGACGCCCCGACCCACCTCCTGCATTTGCACGTCTTCCGTATAGTTCGACTCGTGCCCCCACTGCGAGATCGCCCGATTGACGATCACTTCCCACCTGTTTTCGCCGGGAATCGTGTAGATCGAGTAGGTTCCGGGCTGAACCGCGATACCGGCAATGCGGATCGCACTCGTCGTGTGAATCATGGTCGGCTCGTTCGCCCCGGTACGCCAGATCACCCTGAAGGGCACGAGCGCCCCGAACACCGGGCGGCCACGCGCCGATGGGCGGCCGTAGCAGAGCTTCACCGGGTAGCCGGCCACGGTGAACGTGAGGGAATCGAGCGGGCTCGCCCGGGTCTCGAGCGGCTGGCCCTCGGTATTCATCGTGATGCACGCCGTGTCCTGTAGCGCCGGCATAGGGGCCGGGACCGTGGCGATTCCCGTAATCGCCGTCAGGGACAGCAATATGCTCGCCGCCGTCACGGGCCCTCCGCTTCTGCCTTGTGCCACTCCAGGTGGGGCTGGTTCTCGAACTGAAGGCGTTCGTCGGGTGGAGCGTAGTAGTAGAAGGTCAACTCGAACTCTTCTCCCTCCGCCTCGTAGTCGAAGCGGTACCACACCCTACCCTCTTCGTCGCGGCTCCGCACCTGGAGGATCGCGTATGCCATCCACCCCTCTTCGGTATGGAACCGGAGGGTGTCGGTCGCGAACTCCATCGGGTGCTCTGCGTGGGACGCGTACTCGGTCTCCCCCTGTTACCCCCTTGTGCGGTCTCGCCGGGCCTCGGGCCACTGCTGCGTCCAGGAGGCGAACCCGGCTGTTGCCGCATCTCCGCCAGCAGCTCTGCGGCCTTCTCTCCCAAACGGGCCCGGTGGTCATTGGGAGAGGTCATGGGCCTGCATACCTAGGCCGTCACCTGCGGGAACACCGGTGCCAACTCCTCGGGCACCTGCGGCTCCGGTTCCCGCATGACAGCCAGGAACGTCTCGACTATCTGCGTATCGAAGTGGTGTCCCGTGCCTTCCATAACGAAATCGATCGCCTTCTCGCGCTCGAGTGCTCTTCGGTATGGCCGGTCCGGTCTGCATATGCCGCGATGGGCGTGAGAATGCGCGCGCCCACCGTCACGTGGTCGCGCATCGTCTGCATCTCTTCGTCGGTGAGCGAGGCGGGCTTGTCCAGGATCGTGGCCGGCACGCCGATCTTCCCGATGTCGTGCAGCAGTCCGCCCCGGTGCAGCACGTCGATCTGCTCCGCCGGGAGGCCAATCTTGCGACCTACGCGGAGCGACAGGCGCGTCACGCGTTGGGAGTGCCCCGCCGTCCACGGCGACTTCGCGTCCACGGTCTGGGCGAGAGCCGCCAGCGCACCCCAGTTGAACTGGTCCAGCTCCTCGATGAGGCGGGCGTTGGAGAGGGCCACCGCCACCTGATCGGCAAGCTGTCGCGCCTGGACCACATCCTCTTCGCTCAGTTCGGGTCGCTCTCGGTGCCCCAGCGCGATGACGCCCGACAGCTTCTGCTTGAGGAAGATCGGGAGCGCGAGGAAATACCCCACTCCCCGCTCGGCCAACGGGCCATCACGTAGGTAGCCGGGCAGCTTCTCCGGGCTGAAGTAGAGGAACTCGGGCTGCTGCTTCAGCTGGTCGATCTCATCGGGCGCCAGCTGCAGACCGCGCACCGCGCTTCCCTTGCCGTCGCTGTCGACAGCATACAGCACCCAGTGTGCCCGCACACCGCTCCCCTGCGCGATACACAGGGCGACGGCATCGCACTCGATCACGCCTTTCGTCCGGGAGATCACCGTCTCGATGATCTCCTCCGTATCCAGGGCCGAGAGCACCTGTCGGTCGATCTCGTTGATCGTGGTCAGCGCGTTGAACTGTCGCCCGAGCCGGTGGGCCATCGCGTTGAACGACTCGGCGAGGTCCTGGAACTCATCCCGGCTCACGACCTCCACCCGACTGCCGAAGTCCTGCTCCGCTATGCGCCTGGTGCCCTCCTGCAGCTTCTCCAGGGGGTCCAGGCTGTAGCGGATCTGGAAGTTGGCGAGCGCGGCGACCACCAGGATCGTCAGCAGAATGATCCACGGGAAGCGGTCCCGGAACTCCGTCATGGGCTCGAGGACCGTGGCCCGCTCCTCGCTGAGCACGAGGGTCCACCCCGGGGACGAGACGCCGTAGGACTGCGCGGCGAGCGGAATCTCCTTGGCGCCCGCCACGTACCGGCCCTGGTCGTCGCGCCAGTCGAACCGATCCGGCACGTCCCCGTTCCCTCCGACGCGCCACGTCTGAATCGTGGCCGGCGTCACCGGGCGCGAGCAGTAGATCGGCGCGTAATCCCGGCCCAGCAGACAGAGGTTCATGTCGTACGGCAGCCCCGCCGCATCTTCTCCGGCCACGGCGACGTACGCCGAGCTCACCTCGGCCCAGATGATGCCGCGGGACTCGCCCGGCCGGATGGCACGGCCCATGTACACTGCCGCGCCGCCGGACTGCGTGGCCGTCACCAGCAGCGGATAGCCCTTCTGGAGGTGTTCCAGCTGCGTCGGCTCGAGGTCGGGGGGCTCGAACGTGACGCCGTAGAGTGTCTCGGACCTTCCGGACGCCTGGCGGACCACGCCCCGCACCGGACGCGTCTGCCGCACGGCCCGGCCCGACGTCGCCGCATCACCGTATGGCGCCCGACCGTCGAGGAACGCCTTGAGGTCACGATCGATGAACTCCAGACGCTCCATCAGCGCCTGGGCCGTGTTCCTGGCCGCCTGGACGACCCGCTCTCGCGCCTGCTCGTGTAGCTGCTGCGACACCCGGAAATACGAGTACACCGCCATGGCGGTGAGGGGCAGCAGTGCGCAGAGGAGAAACAGCAACAGCACCCGCCGCGCGACGCGCGTGCGCAGAAACGCGGCACTGGGCTTGAGCAGAACGCGCGGCATCAGAACGTGGCAGCCAACCCGATGAAGGCGCCGTCATTGGCGCGAACGACGTCGTCCTTGCTCACTCCCGCGGTGAGCGGCGCCGAGCTCTTACCGTCCTTCCCCATGCTGTACAGGTCGTACGTCGAGTTGATCGGCACGAGGAAGCGGTCCTTGCGCATATCCCCGGAGGCGGCCCCCTCGAACCGCAGGTACTGATAGGCATTGCCCCACGGGTCGAGCGTGCCACCCCGATCGATCCCCGCGAGGGCCTCCGGCAACTCGCCGTCGAGGTACTCCCACCCCGCAAGGTCGGCCTGGATGGCCTCGAGGTCGGCGATGGCCCGGGCCACCTTGGCCTGGTCGATCCAGTCTCTGAGCGAGGGCTGCGCGATCGCCAACAGGGTGCCGAAGATCATCAGCACCAGAATCATCTCGACGAGGGTCCAGCCCAGCTGACAGCGGAGACTCGTGTTGCCGGGTTGCGCCATGGCTCCTCGAATGGGAAGTGACCGTAACTCGCTACGTTAGCCGCTTCTGGGCTCCGCGCAAGTGGCCGGGGGCGTCCTTCCGGGAGGTGTGCCGGCCCTCTAACTCTTTATACAACATGACATTACACTTGCCAGGGAGGGCACGGGCCTGGCAAGGCCACATCCGGCGTCCCTCGTACCTCACGGCCGCTGCACGGCGCGGCATCATTGTAGTGTGGCCCCGGGGATCCCCGATGTGGGCGGGGTCACCGACGGATTGCGTACCCCGATGCAGCTTTACACCTGTCGGAGAATGCCCGTCGTGGAGGCTACCTCTAACCGACACGTTTCCAACGGGTTATCTTCGCCGGACCGTATCCCGTGGGGCGACTCGGCCCCAGTGGTGGAATGACCGAATGACCGCACGCAGCGCGCTGGCACACCGAGCCGGATTCACCCTCGTCGAGATCATGATGGTCCTCGCCGTGCTGGGAATCATCTCGGCCATGGGGGTGTGGGGCATGCTGCCGGCGCTGGAGCACGAGAAGGTGCGTGGAGCCGCCGGGACCATCATTGCGGACGTGCAGTACGCCCAGACGCTGGCGGCCCGACAGCGTGAGCCAGTGGCGGTGATCTTCAACGAGTCGCTGCGGATGTACGTCATCAAGCAGCGGGGCGGGACCACGATCTACCGCGAGCGCTTCCTGGGGGACGACAGCGATTACGATCTGGAGGCGATGGTGGTCGAGGTCGACCCCGGCGGGGATCCGGAGGTGGAGATCTTCCCCAACGGCATCACGACCAAGACGGTCACGGTCACGGTCGGCATCAAGGACTACCAACGCCAGGTGAGACTGAGCCGGGCGGGGCGGGTGCGCATGCTGCCGCCGACCGCCGAGGGCGGGAAGAAGTGACGGGCGCACGCGGTGAGTCCGGCGCCTCCCTCGTGGAGATCATCATGGCCTTGGCCATCCTCTCCACCGTGCTGATCGCGCTGGGCGGGCTCATGTTCCAGGTGGCCAACCACACCCGGCGGTCGGCCGTATCAGGATACCGCAGCGCCGCCCTCTCCGGAGCGGCGGCGTGGGCTCAGGGACTGCCGTGGGAGCGGGTGGACGCCGATTCGGTAGGCGGGTGCGAAGCCGACAGTGCCGGCGCGTTGGCCTACTCCCGTTGCGTGTTCATCGACGATGTCTCGTCCAACGAGAAGCGTCTCACGGTCGTCATCTCCCCGACGGGGACACTCCTGGGTCTGCCCGACACCGTCGTGGTGGACCGCACCAAGCCACGCCAAGCCTCACCGCTGAAGGTCAATTGAACCGCCGCGGATTCACTCTCGTCGAGCTCCTGGTCGGCACCATGGTCATGTCGGTGCTGGGGGTGGCGCTCGTGCGTATGCTCATGAGCGACTCCCGCTTCGTGAGCCGCCAGGACGCCATGATGTCCGCCCGCCAGGTGGCCCGCGGCGCGACGAACCTCCTGGCACCCGAACTCCGCATGATCACCGGCGGCGGCCTCGCGCTGGCCACTCCCACGGCGGTGACCGCGCGCATTCCGTACGCGTTCGGCATGACGTGCGGGTCGACGGGGAGCGGAACGATCGTAGCGACGCTGCTGCCGCCGGACTCCCTCAACTACGTCAACGCGTCCCCCAGCGGCATGGCGTGGCGCGACGACAATGGGACCTACTTCGCGGTGGACGGAGTCGGCGTGAGCAACTCGACCGCCTTCTCGGCGTGCAACAGCGCCAGCGACAGCGTGTTCGTGCTGCCCGGCGGGAAGCTGGTCGAGATCTCCGGGTTCGGGAGCGGGGGATTCTCCGTGTACGGCGAGACCGTGTCGTCCGGCTCGGAGGGCACCATGCCGCCGCCCGGACAGATCTTCTACCTCTACCAGTCGGTGACCTACACGTTCGCCGCCTCCGTAGAGCTGCCGGGTCAGATCGCGTTGTGGAGCCAAGTGGGGTTCGCCTCACCCGTCGAGCTGGTCGCGCCGTTCGACTCGTCGGCTGGCTTCCGCTGCCTCGTCGGGCCCGACCTCGACCCGGTGGATTGCCCGCCCGCCGGCGGGCTGGCCGCCGTGCGCGGACTCGAGCTCCGCTTCGTGGGTGCCAGCGAGGTGACGCCGCGCGGAAGCGCGGGCCCGGAGACGTTCGAGCTCTTCACCCGGGTCCCGTTCCTCAACAAGGGCGAGGGCGGGGCCGCGCCTCCGACCGGGCCGCCCGTTGTGGCAGGCTGATAGCTGACCGTGCGACACCTTCGCTCCGACCGCGGATTCGCGCTTCCCGTCACCCTGTTCGTAGTGGCGCTGGTGACGATCATGCTGTCCGCGGCGTTCGTGCGCGTGCGCAACGACTACCGCATCTCCGACTCGAGCGGCGACATGGTGGATGCGGCCGCGGTGGCCCAGGCGGGCCTCAACAAGTACATGGGCCAGCTGTCGTTCGACGGCTGTGACAACGCCATCCGTCCGTTCGACGGCGACTCCGTGCGATTCAACGTGTCTGACGGCTACGCCGACGTCGTCGCGCACGTGACGCATCGGCCGGCCGACACGCTCGCCCCCTGGATGTACGTGATCCGGTCGACGGGGTACCTGATCCGGCCGACCCGTGGCGCCGAGCCGCGGGCCGAGCGCACCGTGGCGCAGTTTGCGCAGTGGCAGTATGGCTCGATCGAGACGCTGGCCGCGTACACGTCGGCCAGCGGGATGGACCGGGAACCGGATCCGCCCAACGACCTCAGCTGCCCGGAAGGGTCCGGCGGCAGCTGCGGCGAGTTCAACGGGGTTGATCAACACTACAAGTCCGAGTGCCGCGTGCCCGACATCCCGGCCCTCCGCGTGCCCAGCGGCGGCACCAAGCTCGGATCCCTGTCGTACTTCAATGTCACCGGAAGTGTCGTGCGGAGCGGATCGGACCAGTCGGTCGCCGAGGACACCAAGATCGATTGGCTGCGCACCATCACCGGCGGGATCGTCCCCGATGAGTACGGCGTGCGGCCCTGGGACACCAGCTATCCGGTGCAGTTCGTGCAGGGCGACGCCACCGTCGACTGCGCTCCGGAGTTGTGGGGCTGGGGCCTGCTCATCGTGACCGGCGACCTCATCATCACGGGAAACAAGGGTGCGACCACGATGGGCCGCGGTTGCTTCCAGTGGAACGGCGTCGTGATCGTGGGCAAAGAGATCAGGTTCCAGTCCGACGATCAGCGCTTCGACGGCTTGGTCATCTCCGGCATGATGGAGCAGATCGACTCGGCCGTCGGTCGCTCGGAGTACGGCGTCAACCACATCGACATCGACTTCGATTCGTACGAAGTGCGCAAGGCACTGGCACCCCTCGCCGGCTTCGCCCCGATCGGGAACGCCTGGGTCGACAATTGGTCGTCCTACTAACCGGCTAGCCTCAGCCCGACACCGACCGACCACGGGGCCGGGGGGTTAGATTCCCCTCGGCCCCGTTCGCGTGTTCGCCGATCAACGGATGGTGGTGGCTCGTGTCTATCCGTCTCCTCACAACGCTGACCGTCATTACCACGCTCGGCGCGGTGGCGTGCCGCGGTGACGCCCCTCGACCGGGCGAGCTACGCGGCATGGTCTTCCCCGAGCCACTCCTCAAGAGCGATTTCACCCTCACCGACACCGAGGGCGCACCGTTCGCCTTTGTGCCCGAGACCGAGGGCTACGTCACGCTCCTGTTCTTCGGGTACACCTACTGTCCGGATATCTGTCCGGTTCACATGGCCAACATCGCCGCAGTGCTGCACCGGCTGCCGCCCCAGGTGTCGGGCCGCGTGAAGGTCGTGATGGTGACGGTCGACCCCGAGCGCGACACGCCGGAGCGACTGCGGCAGTGGCTCGACAACTTCGACCGTTCGTTCGTGGGGCTGAGCGGACCGCCGGACGAGGTGGGGCCCATTCAGCTCTCGTTCAAGCTGCCGCCCGCGGTGAAGCAGGGAACGGGCGAAACCGATTATCTCATGGGGCACGCGGCACAAGTGATCGCCTTCACCACCGACAACCGGGCGCACGTGATCTACCCGTCCGGCACTCGGCAAACCGACTGGGCACACGACCTTCCGCTCCTGGTGCGGCTCAATTGGGGGGAGCGATGACGCGCGCCATCTCCGCGACCCTGCTGGTCGGGGCGCTCGCGGCGACGGCGTGTGCCGAGCGGACGGACCGCATCCCCGTGGCGACGGCCGGCGACCTCTCGATCTACGACGCCTACGCGCCGGCCTCGGCCGCGCCCGATGTAGCATCGCTCTATTTCACCGTCGTGAACGGCGGTACGGTCGACGATACGCTGCTCGGCATACGGCTCGTCGACGGCACGGCCGAGCTGCATGACGTGGTCACGGACGGCGGGTTGACCCGCATGCAGCACGTGCCGGCGTTGCCGATCCCGGCCGGTGGCACCGCGCGACTCGCGCCCGGCGGCTACCACGTCATGCTCACCGAGCTGAGGGCACCGCTGGAGGTCGGGCAGACGGTCCCCGTGGCGCTCGTCTTCGCGCGCGGCGGTACGGTTCGGTTCGCGGTGCCGGTGCTCACGTACACCGAGGTGGTGCAGCGCCTGGAGGGCGGCACCGAGCGATGACGTGGTGGTGCTCCGCCCAGGGCACCCCATGGGAGTGGACCTGGCAGGCCTACCCGGGGGTGTGGGTTCTCGTGCTCCTGCTGTTGGGCGGGTACGCGTTTGCGCTCGCCAGGCTCGCGCCCGCCGATCAGCAGTCGCCGGCCGAGCGGGGACAGATCATCTCGTACCTGCTCGGCGTGCTGGCCCTCTGGGTGGGGTCGGACTGGCCGCTGGGTCCGCTCGGTGCCGGTTACCTGGTGAGCGTACACACCGTGCAGTACCTGCTGTTCACCATGGTGGCGCCGCCCCTGCTGATCAATGGCACCCCGCAGTGGCTGCTGCGCGCTACGTTCCGGCACCCGTGGGCGAATCACGTCCTGCGCTTGCTGAGCCGCCCACTCGTCGCGTTCGCAGTGTTCAACGTCGTGCTGCTCGCGACCCACCTTCCAGCCGTGGTGGACACCCTCAAGACATCACAGGCGGGCTCGTTTGCGATCGACGCAGCGTGGCTCTTCGCCGGACTGGTGTTCTGGTGGCAGGTGTTGGGACCGCTTCCCGAACTCCACCCCCTCTCCTACCCAGGCCGCATCCTGTTCCTGCTGCTCAACGTGTTCATTCCCACGGTGCCCGCGGCGTTCCTAACGTTCGCGGACTACCCGATCTACGCGGTGTATGAGCTGGCGCCGCCCATCGGGCGGATCTCGGCTCGGGGGGATCAGCAGCTGGCAGGGCTCATTATGAAACTGGTGGGCGGACTCATCATCTTCGGGACCGCGTCGGTGCTGTTCTTCAGGTGGTACCTGGCAGAGGAGCGACGAGAGGAGGCGGCTTAGCCGGACTCCCCTTCCGGATCGATCCCCGGGTAAGCCACCAGATCCTCGCGGCGGAACATCAGCATCAGCCGCCCCACTCGCTCCTCGGCGGGCTCGATGCTCTCACCGAACGTCTCCCGCGCGCTCTGCGCGATCTCGCCCACAGTGCGGCGGCCGTCCAGGTGGTTCCACACGAACGCGCCACGGTCATCCAGCCGGATGCGCGGCACAGCCATCCAGTACTGCAGCCAATGCAGGATCGCGAGGACTCCCCGCCGCTTGGGTTTGGGACGGATGATCACGAGCTGCCCCTTCACCTCCTCGCACTCGGTGAGGCGCACCGGTGCGATATCCAGGAGGTTGATCTGCTCGATGTCCTCTCTGCGTAGTGGCTTCATGGTCACAAGGAACATCGCACCGGAGCGCCGAAACGAAAACCGCCTCCCACTTGGGAGGCGGTCTCCGATCCGTGTTTGCGGCGCGCGTTACGCTCGGGCCCGCTTGATGGTGTAGAACGCCAGCAAGTAGATCACTACCGGGAAGATGATCAGGCTGGCCCAGAAGCTGGGCGAGAGCCCGGCGGTGAGCCGCTGGAAGCCGAGCAGCCACGGCGCGAAGTCTCCACCGATGACCAGCAGCGCGATGAACACCGCCATCAGGGATTCCCCGGCGATGAAGCCGGATGAGAGGAGCACGCCGTTGTTCTCGGCCCGCTGCTTCTCCTCGTCACTGTATCCCGTCCGCTTCAGGTTCCGGTCGAACATCCACTTGATGAGACCGCCCACGAAGATGGCCGCCGTGGAGTAGAAGGGCAGGTACATCCCCACCGCCACCAGCATCGGCGCGGGCGCCTTGATCAAGATCAGCCCCAGCGCGAGGAACATCCCGGCGATCACGAGCGGCCACGCCATCTCGCCGGCCACGATGCCGTTCGCCATCAGCGCCATGAGCCCCGCCTGCGGCGCAGGCAGGTCGGCCGAGCCGATCGTGTACACGCGGTGTAGCGCCATCAGCGGCAGCGCCAGTACCATGGCGGCGAAGATCACGCCGATGATCTCGCCGATCTCCATGCGCCACGGGGTGCCGCCCAGGATGTGCCCCACCTTCAGGTCCTGCATCATGTCGCCGGCGATGCCCGCCGTGCAGCACACCACGCCGGCCACCCCGAGCACGCCCGCCACGCCCTGCACGCTGGTTACGCCCAGCGCGACCATCAGGACGGCCGCGATCAACAGGGCGCTCAGCGTGAGTCCGGAGATCGGATTGTTGGAGCTACCGATGAGCGCTACCAGGTAGCCCGCGACGGCGGCGAACAGGAATCCCAGCACGACCATCACCAGCGTCAGCACCACCGCGCCCTTGAACGACTGGGCGAAGTAGTAATAGAGGAAGAACGTCGCGATCGCCGCGCCGCCGATGGCCACGAAGATCCGCTTCAGGGGCAGGTCGATCTCCGTGCGATCACTGCCGCCGCCGCCGGCCAGGCCGATGTTCTTGAGCGCCTTGCCGATACCTGCGACCAGCGACTCTCGCAAGCTGTACAGCGTGTAGAACGCGGCCACGATCATCGCACCCACCGCCAGCGGGCGCACCTGGTTCGACCACACGTCCATGGCCACGTCGGTCCAGGCCTGGCCCTCCGCGACTCCCGCGCCCATTCCTGGGTTCAGGAACAGGGCGAGCGGAACCAGCACCAGCCATCCCATCACGGCACCGCTGAACAGCACGTTGGAGATTCGGGTCCCGACGATGTAGCCGACGCCCATCAGCATGGGTGATGCGTTGGGCGAGAAGACCAGCGCCCCGCCGGTGTACTCGAACCGCTGTCCCACGATCTCGATGCTGGACCTGCCGAACGAGAAGAAACGACTCGCGTGGTCCATTACGAGGTTGATGCCGCGCGAGTTCTTTAGCAGCTCCCAGAACCCCGCCATACCCATGGCGGCGAACAGGAACATGGCGCCGGTCTGGCCGCCCTGGCCTGCCTTCACGATCTCTGAGGCGGCCACCGCCTCCGGGAACGGCAGGTCGGCCTCTACCACCAGCGTGCGGCGCAGCACGATCACGAACAGCACACCGAGCACGCCGCCGATCAGCATGATCGCGGTGCTCGGGATGTAGCGCAGCTCGTCCCACGCCCCGCTCAGCACGAACGCGGGAATGGTGAAGATGGCCCCGGCAACCAACGCCTCACCCACCGATGCCGTGGTCCGGGCGATGTTCTCCTCGAGCACCGTGCCGCCGAAGCCGCGCAGCACGGCCATCGCGACGACGGCCGCCGGAAATGTGGCGGCCACCGTGAGTCCCGCGGTCATGCCGACGTAGGCATTGGCGGCGCCGAGGACGACCGCCATGATCACGCCGAGGATGAGCGCCTTGGCCGTCAGCTCGGCCATGCTCGTGGTCGCCGGGACGAAGGGTGTGAACGACTTGTGATCTGCCATAAGCGTTCTCGGGATAAAGGGGAAAAACCTCGCGCATTGTAGTGCGCTCGGCAGAGCGCTGTCAAACCTCGGGGCCGGCGCGCACCAGCCGGGGTAGGGAGCTTGGCTCGGGGTCTCGCCCCAGGGTCGTGCGTCGGTGAACCGCGCAGTACGTTTCTGGCCTCACGGGAGGAGCGGACATGACCTTCGTATCGACACTGGAACCCACGGCCCTGTGGGGGCATTTCGACCAGATCCTGACCATTCCCCGCGGCTCCAAGGAGGAAGAGGAGATCCGGAAGTTCGTGATCGGCGTCGCCGAGCGGAGTGGTCTGAAATACCAGACTGACGACGCCGGCAACGTGGTGGTACGCAAGCCGGGCACGAAGGGAAACGAGAAAGCAGCGGTCACCATTCTCCAGAGCCACCTGGACATGGTGAACGAGAAGAACTCCGATGTCGCCCACGACTTCGCCAAGGACCCGCTCAAACCGCAGCGCGACGGTGAGTACCTGACGGCGTCGGGCACGACCCTCGGCTCCGACAACGGTATCGGGGTGGCCGCGATGCTTGCGGTCATGGAGGCCAAGGACGTGGCGCACGGTCCGCTGGAGTTCCTGTTCACCGTGGACGAGGAAACCGGACTGACCGGTGCGGCGGCGCTGAGCGGGGACATGCTCGAGGGACGCCGGCTGCTGAACCTGGACTCCGAAGAAGAGGGCGCTCTCTACGTCGGCTGCGCCGGCGGCGCAGACAGCACGCTCACGGTACCGCTCAGGACCGGAACGGCGACCGGTGTCGGCCTCACGGTAACCCTGCGGGGCCTCAAGGGTGGCCACTCGGGCGTGGACGTCCACCTGCAGCGTGGCAACGCGGTGAAGCTGCTGGCGCGCGCCCTGTATGCGGTGTCGCTCGAAACCCCGCTGCGGCTCGCCTCCATCGAGGGCGGGAACAAGCACAACGCCATCCCGCGCGAGGCGACGGCCACGGTCGTGGTCGCCAAGAGCAAGAAGATCACGCTCGCCCGCAAGCTGAGCCGCGAGTTCACGGCCATCAAGGAGGAGTTCGCGCCCGCGGATCCCGGTATGGCACTCGAGGTGGTAGACACCGAGCTGCCCGAGGAGGTGTGGAACCGCGCCACCACCGGGAACGTGTTGCAGCTCCTCACTACCCTGCCCCACGGTGTGCTGGCAATGAGCTACGACATCCCCGACCTGGTCGAGACCAGCACCAATCTCGCCACCGTCGCTGTGAAGGACGGCACGCTGGTGATCGGGATGAGCAGCCGCTCGTCGGTGGCGTCGGCGCTCACAGCCCTGCGGCAGCGCATTCGCGCCATGGGCTATCAGGCGGGAGCCACCGTCGAGGAGGGCAACGGTTATCCCGGGTGGAAACCCAACCTGGAATCCCCCCTGCTCAAGGCGTTGAAGGCGCAGCACGTCGAGCAACTGGGAAGCGAGCCGGAGATCAAGGCGATCCACGCGGGGCTGGAGTGCGGCATCATCGGCGAGAAGGTCCCGGGCATGGACATGATCTCGGTGGGCCCGCAGATCGAGTTTCCGCACTCGCCCGACGAGCGCGTGCACATCGACTCGGTCGGCCGGTTCTATCAGTTGTTGAAGGCGACCCTGGGAGCGCTGGCACAGGCCAAGTAACCCTCCGCTTCCGAAGCGTCGCACGAGCTGGGTGAATCCCCCATGCGGCGGGGGCTCATGCCCCCGCCGCGCGTGCCGGATGTCCCAATTCCGGCCCCTCGTGCCCCAAATCCGGCCTAGACCGGGAGGGGTTCTACGGTAGCTTCGCTCGCGAACGAGCGGGCTCGCCGCTCGGGGACGGCTTGGGGGGGCCGTCCGACGGACTCAGCAGGTGGGTGGTGATGAAAGCGTCTTCCCTCAAGTTCCTCAAACAACTGCTCGATTCCCCGGGCCCTTCGGGCTTCGAGACCGCTCCAGCCGGCGTGTGGCGCAAGGAGGCGCGGCGGTTCGCCGACGCCGTCCAGGCCGACGTGTCGGGCAATTCGATCGCGGCGCTCAATCCCGACGCCACTCCCCGCATCATGTTCGCCGGTCACATCGACGAGATCGGCCTCATGATCGTCCACGTGGACGACGACGGGTTCCTCTACTTCTCGACCATCGGCGGGTGGGACAGCCAGGTGCTGGTGGGCCAGCGCGTGGTGATCGCCGCGAAGCAGGGGCTCGTGGACGGGGTCATCGGCAAGAAGGCCGTCCACCTGATCAACGGCGACGACAAGAACAGCGCCACCAAGGTCAAAGATCTGTGGATCGACATCGGGGCCAAGAACAAGACGGATGCCCTGAAGCGCGTGCGCGTGGGCGACGCCGCGGTGCTGGCAGCGCCGGCCATGGAGCTCCCCAACGGCAAGCTCGTCTCACGCAGCATCGACAACCGGATTGGCGCCTTCGTCGTGTTGGAGGCGCTGCGCCGGCTGACGACCCGCAAGCCGAAGGCGGGCGTATTCGCCGTCGCCACCGCGCAGGAGGAGATCGCGTGGACCGGCGGGGGCGCCCGCACCAGCGCGTCGGAACTGGACCCCAGGGTGGCGATCGTCGTCGATGTGACCCACGCGACCGACCATCCCAACGTGGAGAAGAAAGAGCACGGCGACTTCAAGCTCGGCGGCGGCCCGGTGCTCTCGCGCGGCTCGGCGGTGAACCCGGTGGTCTTCGAGATGCTGGTCGAGGCGGCGGAGAAGGAGAAGATCCCGCACGCGATACAGGCGGCGCCGCGCGACACGGGAACCGACGCCGATTCGATCTACACCACGCAGCGGGGGATTCCCACGGGATTGGTGTCGGTGGCCAACCGCTACATGCACAGTCCGTGCGAGATGGTGGACGTGCAAGACCTGGAACGGGCAGCGCGGCTGCTGGCGGCGTTCGCGCGGCGGGTGACGTCGAAGACGGATTTCACACCGCGGTAGCTCGTCGCTCGGCCTGGGACCTACCTTCGCGTACCTACTTCCCAGCGGAGCTACCGTTCTCCGTTCCCTGTCCCCCGTTCCCCCCGCAAGGCGTCCATCACCTCCCGCACCCTCACCGGCCTCCCCGCCAGGCCCAGCGCCGCACTGAGCGCCGCGGCCGGCGGCACCTCCAGTCCCAGCGCGCGCGCCTTGTGCTCGTCGAGCACCAGCTCTCGCGAGGCGCCGTCGTAGGCCACGCGCCCATCCTCCAGTACGATCGCGCGCTCCAGGGCTTCGGCCACGAAGGCGAGGTCGTGGGTGACTGCGAGAACCGCCACGTCGTCCTCGGTGAGGCCTCCGATGATGTCGGCCACGCGATCTACCCCGGCGCGGTCGAGTCCCTGCGTGGGCTCATCCAGCACGAGCACGCGGGGCCGCTGCGCCATGGCCGCCGCGAGGGTGACCAGCTTGCGCTGCGCCGCGGGGAGATCGTAAGGGTGCACTTCGGCGAACGCCTCGAGCCCCACCCGTTCGAGTGCGTCACCCACGATCCCGCGCGTCTCGTCCTGGCTCAGCCCCTGCTGCTGCGGCCCGAACGCCACCTCCGACCACACGGTGCGGGCAAACAGCTGCTGGTCGGGATGCTGGAACACGTACGCCACCAGACGCGCCACATCCTCGGGTGCCTTCCCTTCCGTGATCCGACCACCCGCCCGCACCACACCACTCCGCGGCTGCAGCAGCGCGACCACCAGCTTCGTGAGGGTCGTCTTCCCCACCCCGTTGCGGCCCAGCAGCGCAACGGCCTCACCTCCCGCGATCTCCAGCGAGACGCCCTTGAGCACCGGCGTGTCGTCGTAGCCGAACCACACCTCCTCGAGTCGGAGCGCGCTCACCGTCTCATCCTCTGCACCGCTTCCGCCACGGTGAGTGGGTAGCCCGGCGTAAGACCCACCGCCCGCGTGATCTCGGCGATGGTGGTGCTGCAGCCGGTCGCCACAGCCCCGTCGCTCCCGAGCACCTCGGCCGCCGGCCCGTCAGCCACCAGACTCCCGCGATCCAGCAGCAATGCGCGATGCGCCGCTGCCGCGGCGCGGTCGAGGTCGGTCGAGGCCAATACCACGGTGCGCCCCTCCGCGAGGGAGGGAAGCATCTCGTACATGGACGCTGCGCCGGCCGGATCCAGCTCCAGAGCGGGCTCGTCCAGCAGCAGCACCTCCGGCTCCATGGCCAGGACGCCGGCGAACATCACGCGCTGCAGCTCGCCACCGGACAACGTGCGGGGATCGCGCTGCGCGAGGTGCGCGACCCCGAAGCGCTCCATGGCGCGCTCCACCGTCTCGGCGATCCGCGGCCGCCTCCACCCCATGTTGGCGGGCCCGAACGCCACCTCTTCCTCGACAGTGAACGACATCCCCGAGAGCTGGGTCCACGGCGTGGGAAGCAGCAGACCCACTCGGCCAGCCAGGACCTTGCGACCGTCACGGGTGGCGGGGTCCCGGTCGATCGTGGTGACCTCACCGCCCCGCGTCCCGTTGGTGAGGTGCGGGGCGAGCCCGGCGATGACCAGCAACAGGGTGCTGCATCCTGCCCCCAGCCGGCCGGTCGCCAGCGTGACCTCGCCGGGCCGAAGCGCCACGCTCACCTCGTGCAGCGCATCCGTCTCGCTGCCGGGGTAGCGAAACGACACCCCCTCCAACCGCACGCTCATCCGGCGATCCGCCACACGATCACCACCGCGGCCGCGGCGGCGAGCAGCCAGCGCACGGTGCGCTGAGAGATCGAGTCGGGCGGGGGCTCCAGCGGCGTACGGTGCGCGGGCGCTGCCGCTCCGCGCGCATCCAGCGCCATGGCACGCTCATCCACCTCGGCGAGCGCCCCCAGCACGAGCGGAATCGCCAGCGGCACGATGGCACGCACCCGGCGCCACACGGAGCCCTGTACCCGCAGGCCGCGGCAGCGCTGTGCATCCACGATGTCCGCCGCCTGCCGTCTCAGCCTGGGCACGGCCTGCAGCGTGGCCGAGAGGAGATACGCCAGCGAGAAGGGCACCCCCCGCTCGAGCAGCGCATCCGCCAGCCGAGCCGGGTGCACGGTAGCGAGCACCAGCAGGAAGGCGATCAGCATGGCCGTGATCTGCGCTCCCACCGTGAGCGCCCGTAACGGCGCATCGCCGATCACGCCGTGAATCACCCCCAGGAAGAACCAGAAGGGGAGCGAGAAGCCCAGCGCCGTGAGCAGTACGCGGGGCAGTCCGGCCAGCAGCGCAAGCGCAGCGAGCGCTACGGCCAGCGCGGCCGGACCCTGGGGCACCGGCAGTGCGAAGGCGAGGACCACGACCGTCCCCGCGAGCACGAGACCGGTGAACGGGTGCGCCTGGTGCAGCGGGCTCCTTCCCGGCACGTATCCGACGATCATGCGCGCCCCAACGCCCGCGCGGCCGCAGGGAACCGTGCCGCCATCCGGGCGGGCAGAGAGATCAGCACGGCATGCACCAGCAGGAACGTGGTCAGCTTGTCCAGCACATCACTGCTCAGGCTCGCGGCGTACACCGCCCAGGTGAGCGGAACCCCGAGGGCGGTCAGTAGGGTTGTCACGATGGTGACCCCACCGGCCGTTACCCCGCCGAAGAGCAACAGCGAGATGGGCCAGGAGAGGGTAGCGGCCAGCACCCCGAGCCCTGCGCCGCTCAGGAGGGCCCGGGGAACGTTCGCGAAGAGCCCGCGCCAGGCGGCCCAGCTGGCATAGAGGGCCACGCCGAGCTGGACCGGGAGGAACGCAAGCCACATGAGCCGACCATCCAGCACCGTGAAGGTGGTCTGGGAGACGATTCCCGTGAGGAGTGCCGCCGCGGGGCCGGCCACCGCCGCTACCAGCACCGTACCGACCGTGTCCAGAAAGAGCGGGAGGGAGGTCGCCGCCGCGAATTTCCCCATGGCGAGATTGATGCCGACGGCCAACGGGATGAGCGCGAGCAGGCGTGGGGACACGGCCGCCATCCTGTTAAGTTTCGGG
>JBDGXT010000161.1:0-7558 GCA_039584455.1 Gemmatimonadota bacterium | reverse complement strand
CAACACGCCCGTCACCTTCCGCCTGACGAGCACCGACGTGGTCCACGGATTCCAGATCGTCGGCACCAACGGCAATACGATGATTCTCCCCGGGTACGTGAGCCAGTTCACCACGTCGTTCGAGCCCGGTGAGTACCTGATTACATGCAACGAGTACTGCGGCTTGGGGCACCACATGATGGCCGCGACGCTGATCGTCGGGGAGGGCACATGATCCACAACCGACGCCTCCCAGGGCGCTCGGCGAAGATGTACTACCTGTCGGTGACGGCACACGGCGTGCTCATGGCGATCGTGTTCACCACGTTCTTCATCATGGGCCTGGGCGTTGCCTTCACCACCCGGGCGCTCGATCGCCCGCTCAAGTGGCCCAAGGTGGCGTGGGCCGGCTTCTGGATCGCCATGATCGGCACCGCCATGACCGCTTGGGCCATCCTGTGGGGGAAGGCATCGGTGCTGTACACCTTCTATCCCCCACTCCAGGCGCACTGGGCGTTCTACGTCGGCGCCACGCTCCTGGTTGTGGGCTCATGGGTGTGGGGCGCGGTGGTCATCGCGACCTACCTGGCATGGAAGAAGGACAACCCGGGCACGCCGGTGCCGCTCGCTGTGTACGGCATTCTCTCCACGATCATCGTCTGGTACCTCGCGACGATCGGCATCGCCGCGGAGATGCTGTTCCTGCTCATTCCGTGGTCGCTGGGCCTCACCGACACCGTGGATCCGCTGCTGGCACGGATGCTGTTCTGGTTCTTCGGCCACCCACTGGTCTACTTCTGGCTGCTCCCGGCCTACGTCGTGTGGTATGCCGTGGTACCGAGAGAAGCGGGCGGCAAGCTGTTCAGCGACCCGCTCGCCCGGATGGTGTTCGCACTGTTCATCGTCCTCTCGACGCCGGTGGGCTTTCACCACCAGTTCATGGATCCGGGGATCTCTGCCGGGTGGAAGATGGCGCACACGGTGACCACGTTCGCCATCTTGTTCCCCAGTTTCGTCACGGCGTTCACGGTGACCGCGTCCCTCGAGGTCGCCGGACGGATGCGGGGTGCCACCGGGCTGCTCGACTGGATCGGCAAGCTGCCGTGGGGGAACCCTATGGTCGCGGCCGTGCTCCTGAGCATGCTGTTGTTCGCGATCGGCGGCTTGGGCGGCGCGATCAATGCGGCCTTCGGCATGAACTCGGTAGTGCACAACACGTCCTGGATCCAGGGGCACTTCCATCTGACGGTGGGCTCGGCCGTGGCACTCACCTTCATGGGCGTGTGCTACTGGCTGGTCCCGAAGCTGGTGGACCGAGACCTGGAGCTGGGACTGCTGGCCAAGTGGCAGCCCTATCTTTGGTTCCTGGGCATGATGTTCTTCTCAATCTCCAACCACATCACGGGGATCATGGGGATGCCGCGCCGCGTGTACGAGGCGACCTACGGTGGGGCCGAGGCCGCCGCGCAGTGGCAGGGCCTCACCCTCCTCTCGGCCGGCGGCGGCATTCTGTTGTTCGCCAGCGCGGCGTTCTTCCTGCTGGTCATGCTGGGCACGGTGACCGCCGGGAGAAAGGCGCAGCAGCCGGCGCTGGAGTTCGCCGAGCCGCTGGAGGGCGAGCCCCGAAAGCTCCTGGTGTTCGACAAGATTTGGGCCTGGGTCGTGGTGGCAGTCATCCTCGTGGCACTCGCATACGCCTACCCGCTCGCCGATCATCTGTCGATGGAAACGTTCGGATCGCGCGGGTTCCAGCCGTTCTAGGTTCGCAGCGGCCGATGTGACAGAAGAGGGGAGCGCTACGAAGCGCTCCCCTCGTTGCATCAGCCGCACGCTGCACAGCCCTGCTTCCCGCCTTCCGCTTCCCGACCGCCTACCGTTCCCCGGTTCTTACAACCACTGCTGGAACACCATCATCCCGACCAGGGTGAGCGCCGCGAGCAACGCCACGCCCGCCTTGCGCCCGCGCTCGTACGCCTCCGGGAGGAGCTCCTCGAACACCATGAACACCATGGCGCCCGCGGCGAAGCCGATACCGTAGGGCAGCAGCGGCGCAAACGCCCCGACGGCCAGGTACGCCGGTACGGCCATGATCGGCTGGGGCAGCGACGACACAATGCTCCACCCGGCGCACCCCGCGACCGACACTCCGCGCGGTCGAAGCACCGCGCTAATCGCCAGGCCCTCGGGAATGTTGTGAACCGCAATGGCCACGACGATGACGACTGCCAGGGTCACGCTCCCCCCAAACGACACCCCCACCGCCACACCCTCCGCGAACGAGTGCACGGTCATGACGATGAGGATCAGCGCCATCGAGCGCGCGCCGTGCCCATGCGCCTCCCCGAAGTGGACGTCCCGCACCCGCAGGTACCGCTCCGTGGCGAGGATGAACGCGACTCCCGCCACGCCGCCGAGGATGGTCTGCCAGGCGCCGAACCGGGTTCCCTCGGCGACGAGCCCGAAGCTCGCCCCGAGCATGAGCCCGGATGCGAGGGCGTTGGAGTACGCAATCGTGCGGGTGGAGACCGACCGCACGAACGTGAAAGGCAAGGCCCCCAGCCCGGTCGCCAGCGCCGTGAGGAGCCCGCAGCCAAAGACCAGCAGGACGGCGTCCATCAGGCCCCCAGCCCACTCAACAGCACCACGATCCCCATGGCCACGATCGTCACCAGCGCGATGCTCCGAGGCCCGGCCTGCCGGTAGCACTCAGGCAGCAGCTCGAAGAGCACGAGAAAGACGAGCGCACCGGCCGCGACCCCGAGCGCCCAGGGGAGCACGCTGGGTTCGGCCGCCACGATCGCGAACGTCACGACGGCGAGCAGCACCTGTGTCACGTTGGTGACGACCGCCAGCCCCGAGGCGTCCGATAGCCGCACACCGCGGCTCGTGAGCACGGAACAGAGCACCGTGCCTTCGGGCACGTTGTGCGCCGCGATGGCGAGCGCCACGAGCACCCCGAACGGGAGATTCACCGCCATCGCCGCTCCGATGGCCACCCCCTCGGCCGAGGAGTGCAGGGTGTTCACCAGGAGGATCTTGTAGCCGTAGTCCGCGCTCAGTTCCTCCAGTCGGTTGAGCTCGAGTTCGGTCGTGCGCGATACGGTGTGGGTCCAGTAGACGAACGCGATCCCCATCAGCGCCCCAGCGGCACCCGCTCCGACGCTCAGGTCCAGTCCGGCCAAGAGCAGAGCGTACGCAGCTCCCAGCATCAAGCCCGCCGCGAGCGCGTTGGACCAGCCGATCCATGCGATGGGCAGGCGCTGTCGCACGAGGAGCGGGGCCGCCCCGAGTGCGGCGGCGGCGGCCGCGAGGGATGAGTAGACCAACACGGTGATAGTCGGGTCCAAGACGCATCACCCGGCTGATGGTAGGGACAGATTACCGCTCCACGCCCGCGCACGACAGGCCTGGCCCCGCGCACCGGCCTCGAATAGCTTGTCGGGGTATGTCCTCGACCTCCCGAATCGAGTTCAGCGAGATCTGGCAGCGGGTTGAGCGCCTCTCACAGGCCACCATACAGATCACTGCTGAGCACGAGCTGGACAAGGTGCTTCAATCTGTCGTCGACTCCGCGCGCGAGGTCATCGGCGCGCGGTACGCGGCGCTTGGTATTCTCTCCATCGACGGCGTGGAACTCGAGACGTTCGTCGCGAGCGGGATCCCCCAGGACCAACGCTCGAAGATCGGGAACGCCCCAATCGGCAAGGGCGTGTTGGGCGCCGTCATCAGGGATCCGCGCCCCCTGCGGGTGCGGGATGTGAGCCGGGACCCGCGGGCATATGGCTTTCCAGAGCACCATCCACACATGCACTCGTTTCTCGGCGTGCCGATCGTTGGCCGCACTGGTCCCATCGGAAACCTCTATCTCGCCGACAAGCAGGGGTCGCCCGAGTTCACCATCGAGGATGAGTCCTTCGCCGTGATGCTGGCGGGCCACGCCGCCGTCGCCGTGGAGAACGCGCGCTCCTTCGCCGAGCGCGAAGGCCTGTTGAAGGAACTTCGCTCCCTGCACCACTCCCGAGAGCGTTTCTTCGCGATGACCAACCACGAGCTGCGTAACGCGCTCACGGCGGTGCATGGCTGGACCGAGCTGTGGATTCGGAAGACCGCACCCGAGACGCCGCGGTCGGCGCTGGAGGTACAAGAATCGGCGGAGCGCGCGCTCACTCTGCTGGAGGATCTCCTCGACCTCAGCCGCCTCGAAGCCGACAGACTCGAGCCAGTGATCACGGAGGCGGACATCTGGACCGTCATCCAGGAGTCGGTGGCCACGGTGGAGCCGGCGGCGGAGCGCCGCGGCATCCGAATCCGGCTCTCGGGCCCCGACGAGCCGGTACCCGCCCGAACCGACCCCCAGCGGGTCAGGCAGATCCTCATCAACCTGCTGACCAACGCCGTGCGCCACTCACCGGTGGACGACGTGATTCAGGTCGGCCTCCGCTGCGACGACCGTACGATGCGGTTCGATGTAGTCGACAACGGTGAAGGCATCGCCCCCGAGGCTCAGGCGGTGATCTTCGAGGCCTTCGAGCGGGCCGGCAAGGAGACGGAGCGCGGAACCGGATTGGGGCTCGCGCTGTCCCGCAAGCTGGCCAAGCTGTTGGGCGGCGACCTGCGGGTGGAGAGCTCCCTGGGCAAGGGCGCCCGATTCACGCTGCAGATCCCACGAACCCTGGATTCGGCTTCATAAAGAAGAGTTAACGGAGTGTTTAACAACGAGTTAGCGATCTCCGGCTAGGGTTCAACCGCAATGCGCATTCTCGTGGTCGAGGATGACCGAAAGGTCGCAGGATTCATCGAAATGGGCCTCCCGCGAGGAGGGCTATGCCGTTGACGTCGCCAAGGACGGTGAGGAGGCCACCGTCTTCGCGCACATCAACGACTACGATGCGATCCTGCTCGACCTCATGCTGCCCAAGAAGAACGGGCTGCAGGTCGCGTCGGAGTTGCGGCGGGAAGGGCGCAATACCCCCATCCTCATGCTCACGGCGCGGGACGCGACCGAGGACGTTGTCCGCGGTCTCGACGCGGGCGCCGACGACTACCTCACCAAGCCGTTCAAGTTCGACGAGCTCCTCGCGCGCCTGCGCGCGCTGGTGCGGCGCGGTGGCGCGGCGCGGCTCGACCGACTCTCGTACGGCCCTCTCGAGCTCGATCGATTGAAGCACAAGGCCTGGGCCGGTGAGGCGCTACTCGATCTCACGCCGCGAGAGTTCCAGCTGCTCGAGCACTTCATGCTACACCCCGAGGACGTGGTGCGACGCACCGAGTTGCTGGAGAAGGTGTGGGACATGCATTTCGACCCCGAGAGCAACGTCGTGGATGTGCACGTGGGCAATCTGCGACGTAAGCTGCGGGAGGCCGGCTACGACGGGTTTGTCCAGACCGTTCGCGGTGTCGGATTCTGCCTGAAGTTGGCCGGCGACCGAGGCTGATGTACTCCCTGCGCCGCACGCTCGCCGTGCGGTTCTCCCTCACGTTCTTCTTCGCCCTCCTCCTCATAGCCTTGTGGGCCTACCTGGGCGCACAGCGCATCCTGCGTGAGGAACTGGACCGTGGACTCGCCGCGTCGGCGCACATCGAGTCGGATGCGCTCGCAGCGGGCTACCCCGTCGCCCAGCACTCCGAACCCGCGGACGTCGGCGAGTTCATCCAGACCGTGAACCGCTTCGTGCTGGTGCGCGACACCCGCGGCGGGGTCGTGTCCGCCAACACCCCGCTCTCCATGAGCCTCCCGCTCGACACGGCGAGCTTCGCGCGGGCCGTCACGGGTCAGCCCGTGTGGGTCACCCAGGAGTGGGGCGATCACCGGGTCCGATGCTTCTATTGGGCAGCGCAGATCAGGGACCACGCGCAGCAGGTGGTCATCCAGGTGGGCGCGTCGATGAGTCCGCTGGCCGCGGCCAACCGCGAGGTGATGTTCCTGCTGCTCGGCACGGTCCTGCTCGGGACCGTGGCAAGTTGGCTTGGAGGCGGATGGCTCGCCGGATCGAGCGTGGCGCCGGTGGAAGAGATCACCTTCCAGGCGAGCAGGATCGGACCGGCACAGACCGGCAAGCGCATCACCGAGCACGCAGACGTCGAAGAGTTCGCCGGGCTGATTGCGGTGCTGAACGGGATGCTGGACCGGCTCGACCGGGCCTTCGAGACGCAGCGTCGCATGATCGCCGACGCAGGCCACGACCTCAAGACGCCGCTCACCGCCATGCGCGGCGAGCTCGAGGTCGCCTTGCGGGGAGAGCGGCACCCCGACGCGTATCGCGCGATCCTCACATCCGTGCTGGAAGAGGTGGACCATCTCACCTCCCTCAGCGACTCGCTCGTGCTGCTGGCGCGCCTCGACGCCGGCACCCTGACACCCGAACGCATCGAGCGCGACGTGGCCGCCTTGGCGGAACGCGCAGCCGGCAGGGCACAGGCGCGAGCCGGCGAGCGCAGGATCTGCTTCTCGAATACCGGCCATGAGGCGATCGCGCGGGTCGACGCTCAAATGATCGGGATTGTGCTGGATCACCTGCTCGACAACGGCATCAAGCACACGCCGGAAGGAAGCAGAGTGTACCTGAGCGTGGCTACAGACGACTCGTTGATCACCGTGCGCGTCGAAGACGACGGTCCAGGCATGGACGACGCGTCGCTGCCGTACCTGTTCGAGCGGTTCTATCGCAGCGACGCGGCACGGGGCCGCGGCGGCTTGGCCGGGCTCGGTCTCACCATCGTCGCGGCTATCGTGGCGGCGCATGGGGGCACCGTCGAGGCCGACAGGAGCACCCACGGGGGCCTGGGGATCAGGGTGCGCCTTCCCCGCGCTACCGCCGCGGCATCCTGATCCCTTTTCCTGCAATTCTTCACACTCACTCCATGCCTCCTTCACGCCGGGTTTGGGCTCGCTTCATAGAGCCCTGCCGATCTTGCGGCGAGCACGGGAGGCAAGGGAACGATGCGCACCAACGTGGGGAAGGCGGATGCGGTGGTTCGGGGGAGCTTGGCGGTGGCGTTCCTCCTGGTAGCTGTGATCATGAATCAGGAACCAATCGTGTCGGGTAGCTGTGATCATGAATCAGGAACCAATCGTGTCGCTGGGCGCGGCCCTGTGCGCGATTGTCTTCGCTGCAACCGCCCTGACGCGGCACTGTCCCTTGTACGAACTGTTTGGCCGTAACACACGCGCGCGCGCGTCACACCCCAACATCACTAGCGTCGAGTGACTGGACTGCCGCACCCAATGGAGGGGTGCGGGGCCGGCCGGGACCTTTCGTCCGCGCCGCAGCCTGGCTCAACAATACCTGAGCTTCCGCCGCCTTCGGACCATTGCGGCTGGCGCCGGCTACACGGTGCATCGTAGTTTGAGGTTGCTGTTCGAAAGGCATTCGACGGCGTTCTAACGATCTTGGAGGGGTTCATGCGGCGGACACTCGGTCGGTTGGCACTGGCGGCCTGCGCACTGCTGCTGTCGAGCACGGCGGCAGCCCAGGAGACGCCCGACGCAGTCACCGCGGAAGCGATCTCCCAGGGCGAGACGCTGTTCAAGGGCGTCGGGTTGTGCGGCGCCTGCCACGGAGCGAGCGCGCAGGGAATC
>JBDGXT010000160.1:0-4671 GCA_039584455.1 Gemmatimonadota bacterium | reverse complement strand
GACCTCCTCGAGTCCGAGCTGCTCCACGACCGTGGCCACGTCCTCGCCGAACGCCTCGACGGTCCACTCCTCGCGCCCGGTCCCCGACTCGCCGTGTCCGGCAAGGTCAATGGCGACCAGCCGGTGCCGCGGCGCAAAGTGGCGCAGCTGCGCATCCCAGTACGTCCGGTCGCACGCCCAGCCGTGCACGAACACCAGCGCTGGCCCGCCTGTGCCGCGCACCGCGTAGCGGATCGGCACTCCGTCGCCAGAGAGCACCTCCCCGGTGGTGCCCCCCCCGATGCACGAGGCGGTGAGCAGGGCGAGCAGCAATGGGGCGGTCAGTCGGGCGCCGGTCATGACGAGACTCCGTATTGAGAGGCCTGGGAAGATGCCCAGGGAAGCGGGGTTCCGACAAGCGTGACCTACGGCGCATCGGCGTGGCCGAATACGGCCCCATGTTGCGCCAGTACTCATCCGCAGCCGGAGCCAACCATGCGCGCCAAGCTGATCGTCGTATTCCTCCTCGGGATCGCGGTGGGAATCGCCCTGACCGCCACCGTCTGGAGGCCCCCGGAGCACAGTGGCGCAGCAGCAGGTGTCGAGCGCGACCTGACCGCCGAAGAGATCGAGAAGGTCACCGGGCTCGTCGGGATCCGCAACGATGGCGCCCTTTGCGGAGACCTCTACAATGGGAACGATGCGCTCAGCGTGACCTCGGTCGAGCTGCGCGTCGTCACGTTCGCAGGCAGCGACTCGACCGCCCGTCGCTACGTCTACGCTCAACCCGACTCCGCCCTGGCACCGCTCGCCACACGGCAATTCTGCATGCGCTTCCTGCTTCGGGAGGGAGAGGACTTCACCTGGGGCATCGCCGCGGCGCGTGGACGGGAACAGTAGCCCGGTCGCGACACTGCCGCTGACACCCTGCGCGACCCGGTGACACGCGTCACGACGGCCGTTCCAGGGGGCCGTTAGGTTGGCGTCAGTCGCGCAGGGTAGTCGACCATATCGAAACAGGATGGGGTTCAAAGACCCCGGGAGGCCGTCGATGGGTAAGCTGCATCTGGCGCTCTCGCAGGAGCCCGAAGTCCAGCAGTCGGTGCTGGCCCGAGGGGTGCGAATCCACGGAACCGTCCACACTGATGGCGTCGTCCGCATCGAGGGAATCGTAGACGGCGACGTGCGGGCCGGGGGGCAGGTACTGGTGGCGCCGGGAGGCTTCGTCGAGGGCGACGTGGTGACACGCCACGCCGTCGTCGGGGGCGAGGTGAGGGGCCAGATCCTGGCCGAGACCAAGGTGGAGATCCGCGCGGGCGGCGAAGTCCGCGGCAACGTGGTCACGCCGCGCATCGCGGTCGAGGAGGGCGGAACGGTCAACGGCATGCTGCGCACGGCCGAGCCACCCGACCTGGCGTCCCTGTTGCGGCCACCGGGCTCCGATGACAAGACATCGAGCGCGGAGGCGCCGGCCGATTCAGACATCAAGGTGTTGCGGTCGGCCAGCTAGGAGCTGCGAAGGTGCCAACGCAAGAGCCCCCGCCTGCGAGAGGCGGGGGCTCTTCGTTGAGTGGGCGGTGGCGGATTCGAACCGCCGACCTCCGGTATGTGAGACCGGCGCTCTAACCAACTGAGCTAACCACCCAGTGATGCTTCAAGCTAACCGTGCACTAGCCGGCTCGGAAGCCGGGGTGCGTGGCGTAAGCCTCGCGAGGCGCCTCGGATCTACCCCGTCCTCCGCATCACGTCCCCGCTCACTTCTGACATCCCTGTGGCGTAGAGCTTCGCCAGCGCGATTGGAAACCACGCGGAGTAGAGCTGTGGGTTCGCGATCGTATCGGTGGCCACCACGCTGAGGGCAGCCCATCGCCAGTCATCAACCTCCTCGGGATTCGGCACGGGAATCCCATCGAACTGCCCAACGAAGACGTGATCAAGCTCGTGCTCGATCAGGCCATTCTCCAGGTCGCGCTTGTACACGAAACTGAGGGCCGGATGCAGCGCGCAATCGAACCCCATCTCCTCTCGCAGCCTCCGGCGGGCCGCCCCTCGGGTGGTCTCGCCGGGGCGGGGATGGCCGCAGCAGGTATTCGACCACAAGCCACCGGAGTGGTACTTGGCACCGGCTCGGCGCTGGAGCAGCGTGTTGCCGGCACCGTCAAACACGAACACCGAGAACGCCCGATGCAGGCGCCCGTCCACGTGCACGGCCTGTTTGGGCGCGGTCCCCAACACGCGGTCCTCGCGGTCGACGAGGACGACGCGCTCGTTGCGAGCCGTTCGAACGTCTCCTTGGGGCATGCTGTAAAGTACTTTGTGTAACAAAGTTTTGCCAGGTCGAAGGCGGCGGGGTCACGGCCAGCCAGGCGGCATGGGAGCGGGAAGTGTCCCGACCGGGACATCAGGCAAACCAGAGTCGCGAAGTGGAGCCGCCGGCCTGTTGCTCAAGCGCAACAGCGCCCGGGCCCGGGCAGCGGTGGGATCAAGCGCCTAGGAGACCCTACGCTCTTTTCCACTGCGCCGCTCACCCTTGCGGCGTTCCTTTCCGCTCTCGAGCGTAGGCGCGGAGACGGGAATCAATCGCCTCTCCCCCCGGCGTCGCTCCTTGCCCGATCGGCGATCGAACTGTGCCCGCCTGCGGCCTTCCAGATGTCGCTCCTTCATGGTCTCCATTCCTATTGAGATTCGCCTCGAGCCAGGGACGGACTTGTTCAAACGACCTGGACGGCAGCAGTCGGCTCGCGGCGTCCATACCCTCTCGCGCTACCAGAAGGAGGGCCAGCATGTCCGTCGCCCTGCCTCCCCACACGGCCTTGGCCTCGGTGACTACGTCGGCCCCTCCGACAAGGAGGCGATCGCCCATCTCCACCTTCAGGCGGTAACGGTGCCACGATTCGTGGGCAAGGCGACACTCAACACACAGCTGGACCGGAATCCTGTGGAAGCGGGGACGGGCGTCCCCGGCACCCTGAAACGGCTGCGCCGTGCCAATCGAGCCACAGCGCTGGCAGGCTGGCATATGGCGTTCCTCGACGGACTCTGGCCGCCCGAAAGGCGGGCAAGAATCGCACCAAGCAAACGAGGGCCGCCGCAACCGCAGCCCTCATCCTTCCAGCACCTACCTCATGGGCCCTCCAGGACTCGAACCTGGGACCGACGGATTATGAGTCCGCTGCTCTAACCACTGAGCTAAGGGCCCGGTAACGCATTAATTTCGTGGCGACACGCAGCCTAATCAAGGAGCGAATCGGCGTGGCGCGACGGATCCTACTGCTCGGCACCGCCATGCTGCATCTGCTCGCGCCGGATGTCCACGCCCAGGCCTGCCCCGACGCCAAGCTGAAGCGCTCCCTGGCTATCGTGGGCGGGTACGTGGTGCTGGAAACGGCGGCCATTGCCATCCGCCAGGACGACTGGTGGCCCGAAGCCACGGTGAACTTGCACTTCGAGTGGCAGGGCAGCCCCTCGGGGGGGCAGGACCGCTGGCTGCACGCCTACCTCTCGTACCAAGTCTCGCAGCTCACGGCGCTCGCGTGGGACTGGGCATGTTTCGATTACGTGGCCGCCGGGTGGCTCGGCGCCGCCGTGGGCGCCGCCATCACCCTCCCCAAGGAGATCGGGGACGGGTTTCACGGCAAGGGCTTCGACGTGCCCGACTTCCTTGTCGGCGTGATCGGCGCCGTGGGCCCCGCCCTGCACCGTACCTACCCTCCGAGCCGCGCACTGCTACTCAAGTTCAACTATTGGCCCTCGGAGGAATTCAGGAACCGCAGCGGCACGTTTCCCCAACTCGAGAGCGACTACGCGGGCATGCGGTTCTTCCTCGCACTGAACCCGGGACGCATGCCTGGAGGCGCCGGCTGGTGGCCCGACTGGCTCGGCATGGCCGTGGGACACGGCGTGGACCAGTGGATCACCGCATCGCCCAATCACCAGTGGTACCTCACGACCGACCTGAACTTCCGGGGCATCCCCATCAAGGCGAAGTGGTGGCATTCCGTGGCGACGGTACTCGACCAGTTCCACGTGCCGCTGCCGGGGATCAAGATCTACCAGGGAGAGGTCACGTTCGGGCTGTTCTAACCACCTCCTCGCACAACTCCAGATGCGCGTCCACCATGCGCGTGATGGTGAAGCGCTCCTCCACCCTCTTCCGCGCCGCCTCCCCCATGCGCTCTCTGAGCTCGGTATCGCCGTGCAACCGCTGCATCGCCGCGCGTAGCCGCTCGACGTTGCCAGGCGGCACCATGAATCCGGTGACGTCGCGCTCGCTCACCTCGCGCACCCCGGTGGTGAGCGACGTGGTGATCACCGGGAGTGCACACGCCATCGCCTCCACCGTCGAGATGCCGAACATCTCGGCCGGGCTCGTGCTGGGCAGCACGAAGTAGTCGGCCGACTGGTAGTAGCCGGGGAGCTCCTTGTCGCTCACGCCTCCCGCCCAGGTCACGCGGTCGCCCAGCTGCAGCCGCACGATTTCCTGCGCCAACCACTCCCGCAGCGGGCCGTCTCCCACGATCACCACGTTGAGGTCCGTGCCCGCCACAGCCCGCAGCAGCACATCCAGGCCCTTGTAGGAAACCAACCGGCCCACGAAGACGGCGACCGGCCCCCTCGCGGGCGGTGGAAAGCACTCGGGCCTCGGTGGATGGGCGCGCGGTGCGAAGCGCTTCTCGTCCACCCCAAAGGGAA
>JBDGXT010000159.1:0-6913 GCA_039584455.1 Gemmatimonadota bacterium | reverse complement strand
AGCGTGACGTGCTCCTTCAGGTCCTCCGCGTGCAGGGTGATGCGCTGGGTCTGGGCGCCCTTGCCCGGCAACAGGACATCCACGTGCACGTGAAGATCGATGGCGGCGTTGACCACCGCTCCTCCCCCCGCGTCGGCGAACGCCGGCACGTCGGTCCACCCTCCCGCAAAGTCCACGCGCAGCGGCGCGCGGGTGTGCACGCTCACGGTTGGCCTCCCTCGGTCCCAAAGGTCCATTCGGCGAGGCTGGCGAGCTCCCCCCGTAGGTCGGGAGGCGCCGCATCGATGCGGCGGTTGGCGCCCTGGAGACCGCGTGCATGGTACAGCCAGGTGGTGGGTCGATCGCCGGCCAGCACCCGCTGCGCCTCGCGCCACGCCTCGCCCAGCTCAGTCTCCGACTCGGCCGCGCGCACCGCGGCGATCGCCGCATCGAACGCCGCACTCCGATAGCCCGCGTACGCCAACGGTCCCGGCGCCGCGCCGTCGAACAGGGCCGCGACGTAGCCGAGGGAGAGGTCACCCGGGATACCCGTGACCAGGGCGTCGAACTCGCGGGCGTCGGCCTGCGCCGTCGCCAGGAAGGTGGTCAACTCGAGCTGGCGGATTCGTACGGCCACCCCTATGGCTGCAAGCTGCGCCTGGATCATCTGCTCCAGCGCGTTGTCCCCACTGCCCACCGTGAGCAGATCGAAGGCCAGACGCCGCCCGGCACGCTCGCGCACCCCGTCCGCGCCCGTTACCCACCCAGCAAGATCCAACAGCGCCCCGGCCGCCTCGGGATCGTGCGCGATCGCCGTGGCCGGCTCGTGCCACGGATGCTCCGGGGGAACCGGGCCGTGCGCCACGGTCCCGAAACCGTAGAGGTACGCCTGGACGATGAGCTCCCGGTCGACTGCCATCGTGAGCGCCTGCCGCACGCGCGCGTCATCGAACGGCTCCCGCCTCAGGTTCCACACCAGCGCGTACACCAGCATGGTAGGGTAGTCGACGACGGCGAGGCGGGCGTCCTGCTCAACGAACGCCGCGTGCGCCGGGGCGATGCCGGCGAAATCGAGCTCACCCGACGTGAGCGCCGCCAACTTGGTGGCCGGCTCGTCCACCACCGCCACCACGAACCGCTCGACGGCGGGGCGCCCCAGCGCCGCCGGAAAGCCCTCACTGCGGCGGAACACCCATCGCTGATTGGGCCGGTGTTCTACGAACTCGAAAGGACCATTGCCCACGGGGGCGGCGTTGAACGGTGCGCGGCGAATCTCACGGGGACCGAGCCCGACGAAGTGGGACGCCGGGAGGATCGCGAGGTCGGTGAGCACGTCCGGAAAGGTAGGTTGGGGACGATCGAACTGCACCCGGACAGCGAAGGAGTCGAGCTGCGTGACCTCGACGATCGACGCCAGATCGCGCGCCCGCGGATAGGCGACGGCCCGCTCGCGGGCCATCTCCAGCGTCCACACCACGTCCTCGGCCGTGGTCGGCGTGCCGTCGTGCCACTGCACGTCGCGCCGCAACTCGAAGGTCAGGGCGTCACGCTCATCGCTCCAGTCCCACCGCGCCAGCCGCGGCATGGGGCGCATCCCGGCATCGTAGGCCGCCAGTGTCAGGAAGAGCGCGTGCTTCTGCACCGCCTTGGCCAGCGGATGCACCGTGATCAGCGAGTTGATCGATTGGAGATCGGCGCCCGACGCGTAGAACACCGCACGCTCGCGCCCCGCGCCCCGCTCCACGGTGCAGGCCACGACCACGAGCATCAGAACACCGAGCGAGTGTAGCGCATGCTCGGTCGGATCGTCCGGCGTCTCGGCCTCGGGCTCGGCATCGTCTTCGTCGTCGTCACGCTCACGTTCATTCTGATTAGTCTCGCCCCCGGTGATCCCGCAAGGCTTTGGGTCGGACCGGGAGCCGGTCAGGCGGAGCTGGATGCGGCGCGGCACGCGTTGGGCCTGGACCGCCCCGTGCTGGTCCGCTACGTGACCTGGCTGGCCGATTTCGCCCGCGGCCAGTGGGGATCGAGCGTCGCACAGCAACGGCCCGCTTCGGCTTGCTGATCGGGGTCATTCAGGCCATGAAGCGTCGCTCGCTCGTCGACACCGGACTCACGGTGGGCACCCTGCTGATCTACGGCATGCCCGCGTACTGGCTCGCCATCATGCTCGTGCTCGTATTCGCCTATGGCGCGGCCCGGTTCGACTGGCCGGCCTGGCTCCAGTTCCCTGCGCTCGGCGTAGCCGGGCTGGACGCCGACTTTCTGGGCCCGTGGGACCGGCTCGCCGATCGCGTGCGGCACCTGACCTTGCCGCTGGCAACCCTGGGAGCGATCGGTGCCGCCGGCACGGCCCGGTTCGTCCGCGGCTCCGTGCTCGACGTTCGGGGTCAGGAGTTCGTCCGCACCGCACGGGCCAAGGGACTTCCTCCCACTAGGGTGGAGATGCGGCACGTGCTGCGCAACGCGCTGCTCCCCGTGGTGACGCTGCTCGGCCTCTCCCTCCCTGCCCTATTCTCCGGCACCGTGTTCGTCGAGGTGATCTTCGCCTGGCCGGGCGTGGGTCGGGTCATGGTGGACGCGGTCGGGGCACGCGACTACCCGGTGGTCATGGCCACTACGGCCATCTTCGCCGTGTTGGTGATAGTGGGGAACCTGCTGGCCGACCTCCTCTACGCCGTGGCAGATCCGCGGCTGCGGGGCACGGCACGGTGAGCGGGATGCGGGTGTTCCTGCGCGACGGCCGCGCGGCCGCCGGACTCGTGATCCTCACCGGCTTCGGCATCCTCGCCCTGGTGGCGCCGTGGCTCGCCCCGGCCGACCCGCTGGCACAGCACGACGTGCTGGCGACCAGGTTCCTCGCTCCCTTCACCGAGGGACCCGCCGGCGTGCGACACTGGCTCGGGACCGATGCGTTCGGACGAGACGTCTTCTCTCGACTGCTGTACGGGGCGCGCATCTCGCTGGCCGTGGGGTTGCTCTCGGTAGCCGTTTCCGTGCTCCTCGGGACGCTGATCGGGGTGCTCGCCGCCGCACTCGGTGGCGTCACCGAACGCGGCCTCATGGCGGTGACCGACGCTGCCCTGGCGATGCCCCGCATCGTGCTGCTGCTCGCCCTCGTCACGCTGTGGGAACCGAGTCTCGCGCTGGTGGTGCTGGTGCTGGGCCTCACCGGGTGGATGCCGGTCGCGCGACTGGCACGGGCCGAGGCGAAGGGCGTCCTGCAGCGGCCCTACGTAGAGGCGGCCCGGGCTTCCGGCATCGGACGCGGGCGGCTCGTGTGGCGCCACGTGCTTCCCAACGCGACCACGGCTGTGATGGTCGCCGCGGCCTTGGGCGTGGGCAACGCGATCATGCTGGAGGCGGGGCTCTCGTTCCTGGGGCTCGGGGTCCCAGCACCAGCCCCCTCCTGGGGCAACATGATCGCAAGCGGACGGGAGGCGCTGGTAAACGCGCCGTGGGTGGCCACCTTCCCGGGCCTGGCCGTGGCGGCGACGGTGATCGCGACCAGCCTGATCGGGGACGGGGCACGGGACGCGCTCGATCCGCGCACCCGCGAGCGGAGCGCCGTGGGCAGCGTGCTGTGAGCCGGTCCGGACATGCCACTGCGCGAGCGTGCAACCCCACGGGGGCATCACGGGTAGAGCAGATGGATCGCGGCACTGCAAGGTGCTCGGGAGGAGGGGTGTGATGGTCGTATCGTGCGTGCGGGCGCTCTCCCGCGTCCTCGGCGCCACGGCGCTCCTCGTTGCCGTCGCAGCGCCTGCGCTGTCGGCCCAGACCTTCGTCGGCCAGATCGTGGACGCCGAGTCTCGGTTGCCCCTCGGCTCGGTCAGCGTCCAACTGCTCGACAGCACCGGGACCATGCGCATGGCTGCCACCACGGATGCCACAGGGCGGTTCACCTTCCACCCGGGGGAGCCAGGCACCTACGTCATTCGGGCGGATGCCGCCGGGTACACGAGCTTCACCTCGGAGCCCCTGGGCCTCGCCGAACTACAGACCCGGACGGTCGAGATTCACATGCCGAGCGTGGTCACCCAGCTCGAGCCGGTCGTCGTGACCGGCGAGCGGGCGCCCCACAGCATC
The DNA here is from genome assembly GCA_039584455.1 of Gemmatimonadota bacterium. Lineage (GTDB taxonomy): Bacteria > Gemmatimonadota > Gemmatimonadetes > Gemmatimonadales > GWC2-71-9 > WVYX01. The sequence goes on along the minus strand of JBDGXT010000159.1, from coordinate 2,845 downwards.
GGCCTGCAGCGGTTCGAAGAGCACCGCCAGCGGGGCCTCGGCTACTTCATGGAGCGCCCGGACATCGAGGAGAAGGCACCCAACACGTTCACGGACGTGATGTGGGACATCCCCGGCGTCCAGGTCGTGCGACTCGAGGAGGTACGCAGGCCCCTCAATGCCCCACCCGTTCGGCCCGGCACGTACACCCTGCGGATGCGCGGCAACTTGGACTGCGCGCCCTCTCTGTATGTCGACGGGATGCTGTTCGGCAACGTGGACTACCTCGCGGACGGTGGGATCAACGACCTCATCTACGCGCCCGACCTGGAGGCCGTCGAGGTGTATCGGGGTGCCTCCGAGGTTCCGCCCGACATGAACACGGGCGCGCCCGGGTGTGGCGTGATCGCGGTGTGGACACGGCGTGATCGATCGGACGACCAGCGGGCGGACAAGCTGCTCAGCGCCGGTGTGGGGCTGACCGTGCCGCTCGATCGAGGAGTCCTGCAGGTCGTGTCGCGGGCCGGGCCCTGGGACCGCTACCGCTTCACCATGCGGTTTCGTCTGGGGATCTACGAGACGAGTGGCACGCTCGGACCGGAGACGCCCCCGCCACCCGGCGTCGAGCCCGGCAGGTCCGAGTACATCTCGGCGTACTTCGGAGTGCAAGGACCGCCCCTGCTCCTGCCGTGGAAGCGCACTGCCTACCTCCGCGTCGCCGGCGGCGGCACGTTCTACGGTCCCCACGATGTGGATGCGGTCAACCTGGAGCGCACCAACCCGCGCGTGGGCGTGGGTGGCGAACTGGCTCTGGGGTTCCGCATCCCGCGTGGCTCCCCGCGACCGTGGGTAGAGCTGGGGGTGACGTCGGAGTACGTGTTCGGGGCCGGCTGGGACGTGGCAGGCCTGTTACTCCTGTTCGGCCTCGAGTTCGGTAGCCTCTAGCGGCCGCTACTCCTCTTCGTCGCCTAGCGGCGTCTCGCGGAGCCCCCGCTTCAGGACCGGGTGCTGCCGCACGAGATACCACCCCATCGCGACCGCGGCTGCCAGGCTGACTACGCCGATCTGCCACCACCCCGATCCCGCCAGCAAGGGCTGCGCGAACAGCAGCAGCGCTGCGTAGATGTGTGCTGCCACGAAGACCAGCAGGACGAGGATCGCGTAGCGGGCCACCGGATACTCCTCCGCCTTGGTCACGAGCCACGAGGCCAAGACCCCCAATGCCACGAACGCCAGCACGTGAACCATGTTGTACGCCAGGATCGGCCCCGGCGTGATCTCCAGCGCCGCCGGATCTTCAAGACCGTAGAACAGCACCGCTCCAAACATGGCGGGCGTGTGGAAGGGGGAGTGCCCCATCGCCAGGTTGAGCAGCGCGAAAAGCACCACCACGGTGAGGTAGCCAAGCAGGCCGGCGAACATGCCGCTCGTCAGGAGGTTCTTCGTCTCGTCGCGCATGGGCGCCTCCCGCAAATAGGCCTTCGTGAGGATCGGCTCAGAGCTCCGTCAGGGCGAGCTGCTCGATGAGCAGCGTGACCACCTCCCGTGGCCCGGCATCAAACGCGATGCGGTCGCTCTCATCGGAAATCGTGAGCTCCCGGACCGGTGTCTCGTCCAACCGGCAACGATGTACCCGCTCGATCTCGAACGGGAGCGTCCAGCTGCCGCTCACCGACTCCGCGGTGAGATTCACGCACCGTAACACCAGCGCCGCGCCATCCTCGCTCAGCTTCGCCGCCTTGAACGCCAGACCGTTGCCCGAGAGCACTGGTCCCTGCACAGCCTCGGGTGCGTCGATCGCGTACGGCAACATCAGGCCGCCGAGCGGCGCGTGGAACTCCTCGGCGAGCCGCTCGAGCTCGTTCCACTCGGCCGGTGTGCCCGCCTCTCCAACGGATGCCGCCGTCACTGCCAGCTCCGCCCGGAACCGACCGAGCTCCTGCGCCTGCGGCGTGGCCGTGGGCCAGCCGGCGTGCCCTGGCCGCGCCGCGAGCTCACCGCGCGACAGGTCCCCGACCGACCGCAGTACGGTCACGGCGATGGTACCGTCGCCGGTCAGCTCGTACTCGTAGAGTCCCCGCGCGAACAGCGTGAGGCCACCGGGGACGCTCACGTAGCGGTGCGCCGGCGCCGTGTCGACAGGCCACTCGCGCACCGACTCGGAGGCACGCTCCACCGGCCGCCGCACGACGGGACCGTACTGCATGTCGGCGACGTACCGCCCCCGCGGAAGACCCTCCGGCAGCGGGAAGTGCATCCGCAGCCGATGGTCCCCGGCCCGGTTCAACCCCTCGACCACGAACCGCACGAGATGCGACCCCGCATCCAGACGAGCGTACGCCGTTCCGCGGACCCGCCCGGGTATCTCGAAGTCGCGGGCAACGGCGGCGACGAGTGGGCCACCCCACACCTCTCGCACCCCACTCCACCGCGCCCCGCGCGGAGCGTCACCTTCGACCGGCTGGAACGTGTACGTATCGCCGTCGTCGCGCTCACTCACCAGGGAGGCAAGCCGCGGCAGCCGAAGCGCGGCGCGACGGTCGCGCAGCAGGAATCCGCCTGCCCGGTCCGCTCCCACGTCGCTCCCACGTCACCCCATTCCGCCGCTGCCCGGCGGCGCCCGCTCACCCACACCTCGTGGTGCTCCGGCTGCGGCGGCTTCCACTCACGCACCTCGAAGCTGCGCATGCCCAGCGCTGGCACGTCGCTCGCCTCGAGGGCCACACGAAATGCCGCCACCTCGTGCTGGATTGGATAATCCGACGGGCTGTCGAGTCGGTGGTAGCCGCGGTACCAGCGGAGCACCTGCATCGGGACGGGAGCGCCGTCGGCCCCGATCAACGCGGGCGGCGCGGGCCATTCGGGT
>JBDGXT010000393.1:0-3248 GCA_039584455.1 Gemmatimonadota bacterium | reverse complement strand
CCGTGAGCATGGCGGCCTTCATCTTCCCGTTCGCGTTCTTCGTGGGCGGCGTCATTCACCGGTTGGGCGTGTGGCTGAGTATCTGACCTGTCCGTTCTGCGGATTCGAGTTCCTGCGCGAGGACACCCTGTGCGAGCACGGGTGTCCGTTGGGTGGGATGTGCGGGCTGGTGCGCTGCCCCAGCTGTCAGTACGAGTACCCGGAGAAGCCACAGAGCTTCACCTGGCTGCAGCGTCTGTTCCGGAAGCCTTCACCCTACAACGACCTGCCGGAGCACGTCACCACGGTGGAGGAGCTGAAGCCCGGCGAGCGCGCCCGCGTGCTGTGCCTCGGGACGGGGGGCCCCCAGCGCCACAACAGCATGGCGGTGTTTGGCGTGGTCCCCGGTGCCGAGATCACCCTGGTGCAGCACCATCCCTCGCCCGTGATTCAGGTGGAGGAAACGGAACTCGCACTGGACCCGGCGATCGCGCGGGAGGTCCTGGTCGAGCGTCTGGAAAAGGACGTCCCGGTGGCCTGAGGCCGCTGGCGTTCGGCCGCTCGGGATGCTTTCTTGTGTGGTGGTCTGCGACGGTTGGCTAGGTGACGACCTCAGGGAGAAGAGATTGATGCAACTGGTGCGTCGTGAGGTGGCTCGGACCTGGCTCGGAGTAGCGCTCGGGCTCGTGGCGCTGGTGGGCTGCGTGCAGCCACCCGCCGAAGAGGAGGGCGGCGAAGCCGCCCAGGCGACCGTGGGGGAGGATCTGCTGCTGGCCTCGACGAAGATCACGCTCCCCCCGCCCGGCATCGGACCCGCCGACCTGCCCGACCCGGAGTCCGACGGGGCGCAGTATCTGCGACAGTACTGCACGTCGTGTCACGCGCTCCCGGGTCCCGGCTCGTTCTCCGCGACCGGCTGGCCCGTGTACCTCCGCCGGATGTGGCGCCGCATGGACGCGCTGGATGCGAAATACAACGTTGCGGTACCCACGTCGGCGGAGCGTGTGGTGTTGACGCGCTATCTGATCGACAATGCGCTGGAAGTGACCCGCGCCGACCTGCCGCCAGGGCAGGGGCGAGACCTCTACCGCACGACTGGCCTTCCGTCGTGATCCGGATGCGGGAACACAGTGCCCAGATGCTGCGGCGCTCGCCGACGCAGTTCGAGGTGCAGGAGATCATTCTCTATCTCGAGCGGGCATCGCGGGTCGGTTCGTAGCCGTCTGTCGGTCCACCGCGCGAAGAGAGGCGCGACCCTGGGTCGCGCCTCTCGTGTTTTCGGCCACGCGGGCGAGCTACCAGTCTGCGGCGACGCGCTTTGCCTCTCGCAGCGTGTTGGCATGAATCTCGACCGTGTCGTCCTGGTGCCGGGCGTATCCACCGGCCAGGGTCACTACGGTGGGCACCCTCGCCTCGCGCAGCGCGTCGAGCACGATGGCGTCCCGGCGCCGCAGCCCTTCGATCGTCAGCCGGAGGCCGCCCAACTGGTCCTGTGCGTAGGGGTCGGCACCGGCGAGGTAGAACGCGAGCTCCGGCTGGTGCGCATGCAGGATTCGGGGCACGTGGTACTCCAGCGCCGTGTGGTACTCGGCGTCGTCGGTCCCGTCCTCCAGGCCGAGGTCCAGGTCGCCGGGCGGCTTCCAGGCCGGGTAGTTGTGCTCCTGGTGCATCGAGAACGTGAAGACGTCCGGTTCCTGGGAGAAGATGGCCGCGGTGCCGTTGCCGTGGTGCACGTCCAGGTCGATCACCACGGCGCTCTCGATCGCGCCGTCGCGTCTCAGCGCCTGGATGGCGATGGCGACGTCGTTGATGAGGCAGAAGCCCTCCCCGTGGTCCGGGAAGGCATGGTGGAATCCGCCGCCCAGGTGGAACGCCAAGCCGCGCTCCACCGCCAGGCGACCCGCCAGCATGGACCCGCCGGCGCAGAGCCACATGGCATCTCGCAGCTCGACGGAGAACGGCACCTCGAGCACGAGCTGCTCGGTCACCGATAACGTTCCCGCCGTCAGTTTCCCGACGTACTCGAGTGTGTGACGAGCCGGTACTTCAGGGTCGGGAAGACGTGCGGGCCGATATCGACCTCGTAGGCCTCGTGGTGGATGACGGTGAGGTCGGCCATCGCGGTCTACAGGTCGGGTAGCGTGTGCATCCGTCCCTGGTTCTGCTCCACCAGCCAGTCGTACAGCGGTTGGAAGTACTCGACCATGGCCTGCGCATCGAGCTCGCGGCCGGTGGTCTCCTGCAGTACCTCCTGCCACGGGCGGCTGGAGCCAGGGGCCATGAGGTTCTGAAGGAAATCGCCCACGCCAGCGCTGCCGAAGTAGTCGGTGTCGTACGGTGACTGTTCCAGGATCTCGGTCGCGATGTGCTGGTGCATCTGGAACAGCAGTGCCTCCGCCAGCGCGTAGTCATAGTACTGTGCCGCATCGTCGGTGATGTGCGTCTTGCTCAGCGCGTCGGCGTACTCCTCGCCGCGGCGCGTGGGCGGCACGATGCCCTGGTACCGGCGCACCAGATCCCACCACGTGGCGTTCAGCGACTCGCCGGGGAGCGAGTCCACGTACAGCGCCCTCTCGAATCGCGTCATCACCCCGGCGCCCCAGGGAACCATCAGGACGTGGTTGAGGGCCTCCTGTAGCAGCTTCGCGATCTCGTCCACCTCGGCGGCTTCGTCCGCCAAGCCGCGGTTCACGAGGAAGCGGCGCTGTGTGGCGGCCAACCCGATCATGCTGCCGATCGCCTCGTGGTACGCTCGGTTGGCTCCACCCCGCAGCACGAGTGGCACGTCGGGGGTGCTGTAGGCCATGAAGTAGTAGACGTGCCCCAGCTCGTGATGCACCGTCTCGTACCAGTACGGGTTGGGCACCACGCTCATCAGCGAGCGCACGTCGGTGTCGCGGTCGAGGTGCCACGCCGAGGCGTGCGTGTTCTTCTTGTAGTCGGCATCGGGAGGCAGCGGGTAGAGCGACGAGCGCTGCCAGAACGTCTCGGGGAGCTCGTCGAACCCCAGGCTCACGTAGAACGCCTCACCCTGCTGCATGACCCACTCGGCGCTGTGGGCGCCGATCGCGGAGTCCGCGTTGATGCCCTCCACGTCAATCAGTGCGCTCCAGTCCTGGCCCCACCGGTTCGGCAGCCAATGCGCCGGCAGCAGTTGTGGTACTGCTGCGCCGTACCGCTCGGCCAGCTCGTAGCGCGCCCAGGTGTGGAGCTCGCGGTACAGTGGCCGCACTTGCCGCACCAGGTTGTCGCACAGGCGGACCATCTCG
>JBDGXT010000158.1:0-5291 GCA_039584455.1 Gemmatimonadota bacterium | reverse complement strand
GGTAGCTCGTGTGCGGGGAAGGCGGCTTCGTGGAACTCCGCATTCGGGACGTCGCGGGAGAGGGTGCGTGCGAGCGCGACCATCTCCGACGAGAGGTCGATGCCTACGGCCTTGCCTTCGGTCACCAACTGCGCCGCCCACCGAACCGTGTAGCCGTTGCCGCAGCCGATATCGAGGTACCAGGCATCCGGCGCCAGCGCGAGGCGGTCGAAGGCCGGGCGCACGAAGGGGGCGTGACTTGCCTCCATGCCGTCGGCGCGGCCGCGCACCGCCCAATCGTCGAACACCTGCTGTACCCGGTGGAGCCGTGATTCCGAGTTCTGTGTCACTGCCGTTCCCTTCCGGCTGCGAGCGGACTGACGACATCCAGGAACTGCTGCGCCACGCTGGACGGCGCAAACCGCTCGACCATCGCGCGGTTCGCGGTGCCCATGCGCGTCCGTGCCTTCTCATCCTCGAGCAGGCGAGCCAGGGCGTCGGCCAGACGAGCGTCGTCCCGCTGCGGCAGCCTCGAGGAACACGAGGCCGAACCCCTCCTGCAGGCTCGGCAAGCAGAAGATATCACAGCCCGCGTACGCGCGTGCGAGCTGGCCAAAACCGAGCTGGCCCTCGAGCCGCACCTGTGCCCGCAAGTTGAGGCGCCGCACCAGGCGCTCCAGCCTGCGGCGCTCCGGGCCGTCGCCCACGATGCGTACCTGCACGTCGGGCACCCGCGAGCGTAGCACTGCCGTTGCCCGCACCAGCGAGGCGATGTTCTTGCGGGGATACATGCGCGCGACGCAGAGAACCGTCGGAGCGCTGCGGCGGCGGTCGGCGTGAGCCTCGAGCGCGGCGCGCCACCGCGCGATGTCGAGCGCCGGTGGCACGACGGCCACCCGCTCGGGCTCGAGGCCGTAGACCTGGGTGATTCTCCCTCGGGCGTATCGGCTCAGGGTGAGCACCAAAGCGGCACGCCGCGCGCTGGCGCGCTCGGCCCGGGACTGCAGTCGCATCGAGGCAGCAACGAGTCCCCGCTCGAACCGTGCTTCGTCGGCGAGGATGCCGTGGATGTACGCCACGAAGGGAACGGGGAGCCGGCCGGCCAACCGGAAGCCGTCCATGTCGAAGCCGACCACGAGGTCGGCGTCGTCCACATGGGTGGTGCCGAGGCGCTGGTTGAACGTGAAGCGGCGCAGCGTGTACGCGAACGGCAGAGCGCTGCCCGTGGGGGCGATGACCCGAACCTCATGCCCCAGTGCCGAGAGGCCGCGCCGCAGCGTCTCGCTGGCCACGAAGGTGCCGCTCCCCTCGCGCACAGACTGTGGCGTCGCGGTGATCAGCGCGATTCGCACGCGTCCCTCTAGCTCGGGCCGATGAGCCGTCGCAGGATGCGGGACAGCGTGCCCCGGGTGGGACCCGCGGCGTCTTCGAGCGCGTGCGCGTAGTCCTCCGCCGATCGCCAGCGTGCTTCGAGCAACCGCGCCGCTCCCTTCTCGAGTACCCGGCTCACGGACTCCGGGACGTCCGGACGGACTGCGGAGAGGTCAGGGAGGTGTCCCGTCGTCTGGCGTGCCAGCACCGACTCCACCGTTCCGGCGCCGAAGGGGAGCTGGCCGGTGAGGGCGTAGTACGCGGCGAGGGTCAGCGAATAGAGGTCGGTGCGACCGTCTACCTGCTCGCCCATGAGTTGCTCGGGAGCGGCGAAGTCGGGCGTGCCCGACTGCGACACGGGTCCGCTGCCCTCCGTACCGGTCAGGGCGAGCACCAGACCGAAGTCGGCTATCAGCAACGCACCGGTCGCGTCGTCCAACAGCAGGTTCTCCGGCTTGATGTCGCGATGCACCAGGCCGTGACGGTGGGCGTGCTGCAGTCCGTCGAGCGCCTCACGCAGCATGCGCAGTACCCTGTCCAGTGATTGCGGGCCGTCGCTCCGGACCAGACCGCCCAAGCTGTGGCCCCGCACGTACTCCATGGTGTACCATAGCAGGCCGGCCCGTCGCCCGATGTCGTAGGTGTTGACGATGTGCGGGTGGTTGACCTGGGCGGCTGCGCGCGCCTCGCGGCGGAAGCGCTCGACCACGGCCGGGTCGGCCGTCAGGTACGGATGCAGTACCTTGAGCGCCACCTCACGCTCCAGCGCCAGATCCCGCACCAGGTACACGCGCCCGAAGCCGCCGGCGCCGAGCTCGCCGAGCAACTCGTAGTCGTCCCCGAGGGCACGGCGCAGCCGCTTCTCCCAGGCCAGCTGATCCTCGGTCGCCGCTCCCCGCTCCGGGGCGAGTGGTGCGGGTACCGCCGCCTCGCCCAGGTCGCTGTACAGGTCTTCGGCCATCTCGGCGGCCGTGAGGTAGCGCTTCATCGGTTCGCCGTGCAGGGCGCGCATGATCACCCGGTCGAGGGCCTTGGGACAGGCCGGTCGGATGGCGATGGGAGGCTCCACCTCCATCGGGTCGAGCACGGGCGCCTTCCCGGTCACGGCGAAGTAGAGCAGCGCTCCGGCGGAGTAGATGTCACTGGCCGGCTCGCCCGCGCTCCCGTCTCGAATCTCCGGAGCGAGGAAGGGCGTCGCGATCGGATCGTCGTCCGGGCCCGCCACGTCGAGGCACACGTTGGCAAAGCGCAGGTCGGTTACGTAGGTGCGCTCCGTGCTCTCGACCATGAGCGTGGTGGGCGCGAGCTTGCGCACCACGATGCGCTGGGAATGCACGTACTCCAGTACACTGGCGAGATCGCGCGCTAGCTGCAGCACCGCAGGGATCGGTCGGGGTCCCCGCGCCACCACGTCGATGAGGCTCTCGCCCTCGATCCACTTGGCGACACGATACGCCCACTCGCCACGGTAGCCCGCGGCGTGTACCGGCCGCAGCACCGGATGGTCGAGCGCCGCCAACAGTTCCGTCTCCCGTTCGAACCAGGTGCGGTACGTCGAGTCGGGCATGAGGTGCACCCGCAGCACGACGCGCCGCTTGAGCATCCTGTCACGGGCCACGAACAGCGCCCGCACGGGCGATGCGGCCACCAACTGGAGGATCTCCAGCGTGTCCGTGAACTCCCGTTGCGCGCGCTCGAATAGACCCACCTGATCAACAGCGGGATTGATCAGCGGGCGAGCTGAACCGGTCAGTGACGTCATGGCGCCTCAAAGATAACGGTGGAGACAGTGGACGCTGCCGAGGTCGCGCGCGGTCTCGGCGGGCCGTAACTTTGCCCCACATGCCATACCTCAGCCTGCGTGACCTGGCGGCCGATCGGCCCTTCGCGTTCGAAACCGGCGAGGTGCGGATCGGCCGGAATCCCGACTTCGAGCTCGTCGTCACGGGAGCTCGCAGTGAGGTCGTCTCCAGCGGCCATGCGCGGCTGTTCCAGCACGAGGGACAGTGGTGGCTGGAGGACAGTGGAAGTCGCAACGGCACGTTCCTGGGGGACGAGCAGCTGGCGCCGGGGATGCCGGTGCGCGTGGCGGCCGGCAACGTGATCCGACTCGGGGCCAGGGGGCCTCGCTATCAGGTGGAGTCGGTTGGCCGGGACCGTCCCGAGGAGACGCTGGCCGAGGGACCGTTGGGCGCACAGCCGGCGGCGGCCACGGAGCCGCTCGAGAGCTTGGAGGACGTCGTGCCCCCGGGGCCCGGCGCGAGCCCGGCCGGACCCCCGCACGAACTTCAGCTCGTGCTGATGGAGGCCAGGACCGGCGAGCAATTCAAGGCGAGCGGTGGTCGCATTCGCATCGGTCGGGGGAAGGAGTGTGAGCTGCGGCCGGTCGGTTCCGACGATACGTCGGTGTCGCGAGTGCACGCCGAGATCGTGCTCAAGCCCGACGGCAGGGTGGTGCTGCGCGACGCGCAGAGCCGCAATGGCACGTTCGTCGGGGACGTGCGGGTGCAGGGTGACCAGGAGATTCGCGCGGGCGACCAGTTGCGCCTCGGTCCGTCGGGTCCCGAGCTCGTGATCGCCACGCTGCTCCACCCGGGGCAGGCGCCTGCCGAGGTCGCTCCCCCCCGCGAGTCGCCTGGGGAGCAGAAGCCCGGCCCCCCACCCAAGCAGAAGAAGATGGGCCGCCGGGAGTCGCTGGCCCAGCGGCTGGCGGCCAAGGTCGGCAGTGCACGCCGCTCCTTCGGAGGCAAGGGCGCGACGGTGTTCTTCAACGAGATGTTTGCCGAGTCGTCCCGCAAGAGCGCGCGGCGCGTTCGGTGGATCGTGTGGCTGTTCGTCGTCCTGGTGGCCGGCTCGGTCAGCGCGATGTACTGGTTCAGCGAGCAGCGCGTGCGGCAGGCGACCAGCGAGATCCAGGAGCAGCAGCGGCTGGCGCTGGAGCGGCTCGCGGCGCGGAACGACTCGATCCAGGCGGATGCCGACGCCGAGTACGACCGGCTGCGTCTGGAGCTGGCAGATGCGCGTGCCGGGTCGGCGCCCGCAGCCGTGGTCGAGAGCCTCCGCGTGGCGTTGGCGGGCGCCCAGGAGCACACCCGCTCGCTCGAGGCGTCGCTGCGGCGTGCGGAGGCTTCGCTGGCCGAGCAGCTCGCGGCGGGCGACTCGGCGAACCAGGCAGCGCAGGCCGATCTTGCGAGCCTGCGCAGGGAGCTGAACCGGGCGAGCACCGCCGGAACGTCCAGCGCGTTACTCGACTCCCTGCGCGAGGCGGTGCGCGATGCTGAAGAGCGCTCCGCCCAGATCGGCTCCCAGATGCGGGCGATGCGCGGCTCGAACCTGGCCGCCGTCGCACAGGCCAACCAGAACGCAATCGGCCTGGTGACCGCGTACGTCGGGGGGGAGATCTACGACGGCTCGGGCTTTGCCATCACACCGTCCGGCTACTTCGTGACCAATCGCCACGTCGTGCTGCACCAGGGACGCACCCCCGACTCGGTGTACGTCACGATGGCCGACCAGAAGCTCATGCAGCGCGCCGAGTTCGTGGCTGTTGCGCAACCGTCCGGTCCCGACCTCGCGGTGCTGCGGGTGATCGGCTTCACCGGACCGCACGTCGCGCAGATCGACTGGACCGGCGAGAACGCCAAGCAGGGGGAGCCCGCGGCGCTCATCGGATTCCCGGCCGGTCTGGGCAACGCGCTCGACGCGACACGCACCGTTCGCACCTCGATGAGCGCGGGCATCTTCAGCAAGGTGACGGCGGACGTCGTCAACTTCGATGGGTTCACGGTAGGCGGCTCCAGCGGGAGCCCGATCTTCAACGCAGGTGGTGAAGTCGTGGCGGTACACCGGGCAGGCCTGCGGGAGGCGGTCGGCATGGGGTTCGCGGTGCCGATCGCGAAGCTGACGCCGCTCCTGCCGGCGGGTGCGAAGGCGGAGCTTGG
>JBDGXT010000157.1:0-7560 GCA_039584455.1 Gemmatimonadota bacterium | reverse complement strand
ATCAGCGTGTAGTGGCCGTCGGTCAGCACCCACTCACCCGCCTCGACCATGTCGGTCTGGGGGTCGGCGACGATCTCCACGAGGGAGTCGTTCATCATGCCGGGCGTCACGTAGCGCCACTTGGCGAAGCCGATGTCGTTCTCGCCCTCGAACACGAACAGCATGGTACGCCGGTCCCGCTCCAGGATCGCGGCCCGCGGCACCATCACGCGGTCGGGGAACTTGCGTGCCTCGAGCGAGACACGGGCATACATGCCGGGGAGGATCCGGCCCCGCGGGTTTGGGATCGTGACCGTGACGCGTGCTGTGCGCGTCTCTCGCTCCACCACCGGGTTGATGGTGGCGATGCGGCCGGAGAACGACTCCCCCGGGAACGCCGCAAATGCGATCGTCGCGCCGCGCCCCTCCGCGAGCAGCCCGATTTCGCTCTCCAGCACCTGGACCTCAACCTTGAGTGGGTCGAGGTCCACCACGGTGAGCAACTCGTCGCCGAGCCGCACCTGCTGCCCCTCCACGACCCGGAGCGAAGCGACGCGGCCGGCGAACGGCGCCCGGATGCGGGTGCGCTGCAGCTGCAGCTCTGCTTCCCGCACGCCCAGCTCGGCATCGGCGATCCCGCTCTTGGCCCGGGCGAACCGGGCCCGTTCGGCGCGGATCCGCTCATCCTCGATCTCGTCGTCGAACATCGTGAGCTCATCGTAGGTCGCCGTGGCGGTGGCGAGCCGCGCACGCGCGCGGTCAACGGCGATGGCGTACTCGGTGGTGTCGATCTGGATGAGGAGGCGGCCGCTGCGGGCGGCATCGTTCTCTTGGACCCGCAGCCTGGTGATCCGGCCCTCGACCTGCGCCCGCAGGCGGCGGCCGACACCGAAATGACGAGCGTGTCCCGCACCACCATGGATCCCTCGACCGGGATGGCGACGTCGGTCGAGAAGGTGCGCGCGGACGAGACGGCCTCGGCGCCGCCCTCGGGAACCTCGGCGAGGACCGTGCCGCCATTGTCCTCGTCATCCCCCCTGCTCCGCAGGTACACGCCGCCGACCAGTGAGCTGATCACCAGCACGGCAACCGCGGACCCGAATATCCGCCGGAACGTCATGAGGCCGTTCCCCGTCCTGTGGATTCCACCCGTTCCTCAGTCATTGTACCCTATATCCATATGGAAGCGCTACTTGGCGAGCGCGGCGTCCGCCTATCAGACGCCTGGGCCACCCACAGGGTTGCACCCGGACATTGCGACCCTTCCCGTGCGCGGGGCATCTACTGCGGCAGATAACCGGAGCAACCACACGGAGACCCTATGCGTCAAATCGTCCTGCGATCGAGTGTCGCGGCGCTGGCCGCCCTCGGACTCGTGACCACCGTCGTCGCGGCCCAGTCGGCGCCGAACACCATCAAGCTCGGCGAGCCGGATGCCGGCTTTCCCGAGCCCTTCAGCGCCATCCTAGGTGTGCGGGAGCTGAGTACCGGCCAGGTCCTCATCTCCGACCGCATCGAGATGATGATCGCCCGGCTCGACTTCCAGAGCGGCACCTACGAGCAACTCGGCCGGCAGGGAGGCGGGCCGGGCGAGTTCCAGATGCCCGGTGCGCTGCACGCCCTCCCAGGCGACTCCACGCTCATGGCCGACATCATGAACCGCCGCTTCAACGTGATCCTGCCCGACGGACGGCTCAGCAACGAGACGATTCCGCTGAGGCACCCGGCGGGTTACCCCATCTTCCCGCGGGGCATCGACCACGCCGGGCGCATCTATTTCGACCTGGCCGGGATGATGATGCCGGGTCTTCAGGAGAGCGCCGCGCAGGGCATTGCCCCGATCCTGCGGTGGGATCGCGCCAGGGACGCGGTCGACACGGTGGGCTACGTGCACTTCCCACCCATGGAGCCGGCCGGGCCGGGCGAGGCGAGGATCAGCATCGGCGGCGGGGCGTATCAGCCGCAGGATGACTGGGCGGTCACACCGTCCGGCATGGTCTGCATCGTGCGCTACACGGATTACCACGTCGAGTGGATCGCGGGCGACGGTGAGGCGACACGCGGCCCCGCGGTGCTGCACCAGCCGGTCAAGATCACGACGGCCGACAAGGAGGCCTGGGCCGACGCGATGACCAGCCGCGGCATCATGGTGCAGGTCGAGAACGGACGCCGCCGGACCATGCGGCCACCGCGTCCCAACGTCGACAACATGGAGTGGCCCGAGTACATGCCACCCACGGTGGCCCGCACCGCGCGCATCGCGCCAGACGGCACGCTGTGGGTGGAGCGCTCTGCCCCGTCCAACACCGACGAGCGGACGTATGACGTGTTCGACGCGCGTGGGAGCCTGGTGCAGCACGTGAGTTTGCCCAGCGACCGGCGCGTCGTCGCGTTCGGCGACGGCGTGGTCTACGTCATCCGCACGGACCAGGACGACCTGCAGTGGCTGGAGCGGTATAGGCTGTAGCCCCTGGCCCTCCCCCCCACGGCGGCTCAATCCCTCGAGCAGCCAGGGGGGGGCCGCATTCGTTGCCCCGACACTCGCCCGCAAGATGGGCTTGTCAATCTACTGTCTAGGACATTATATTGACAGTGGTTGGATTTACAGATAACAGGATACAGCAATGCCGCACGGTCGAGACGGAACGGGACGGATCCTGCTGACCGGCGCCTCGGGATATGTGGGGGGGCGCCTGCTGCGGGCGCTCGAGCAGTGCGAGGCCCCGCTCCGCTGTCTGTCGCGCAATCCGAGCTTCCTGCGCGCACGGGCGGGGCCTGACACGGAAGTGGTCCGTGGGACACGGAAGTGGTCCGTGGTGACGTGCTCGACCCCGCTACGCTCGGGGCCGCCATGCGCGGCGTCGACACGGCGTACTACCTGGTCCACAGCATGGGCTCGACGGGCGACTTCGAGGAGGAAGATCGTCGCGCGGCCCAGCTCTTCGGGCAGGCGGCCAAGGCAGCGGGCGTGCGCCGCATCGTCTACCTGGGCGGCCTCGGCAGCGGATCGGCACTATCCAGCCATCTGCGCAGCCGCCACGAGGTGGGAGAGATTCTGCGACGGTCGGGCGTGCCCACGATCGAGCTGCGCGCCTCGATCATCATCGGCTCTGGCAGCCTCTCGTTCGAGATGATCCGTGCCCTCACCGAGAAGCTCCCGGTCATGATCACCCCGCGCTGGGTGCGCGTGCCCGCGCAGCCGATCGCCATCGAGGATGTGATCGCGTACCTGATGGCCGCCCGCGACCTCCCGGCGAAGGGGAGTACGGTGTACGAGATCGGCGGTGCCGACCGCGTTTCCTACGGGGAGATCATGCAGGAATACGCGCGCCAGCGTGGCCTGCACCGCATAATGATCCCCGTGCCAGTGCTGTCGCCGAGGCTCTCGGGCTTGTGGCTGGGCCTCGTCACCCCGATCTACGCCCGCGTCGGCCGCAAGCTGGTCGACAGCCTGCGGAACCCGACGGTTGTCGAGGACGAGCGGGCGCGCTCCACGTTCGCGATTCGGCCGCGCGGCATCGCCGAGGCGATCGCGCGCGCGCTGCATCACGAGGACCGTGCGTTTGCCGAAACCCGCTGGTTCGACGCGCTCTCCTCGGCCGGCGCCCAGCACGAATGGGGCGGCGTGCGGTTCGGCTCGCGCCTCGTGGACTCCCGCAGCACCGACGTCGCTGTGTCGGCCGGGCAGGCCTTTGCGCCGATCCGCCGCCTCGGCGGTGCGACGGGGTGGTACTACGGCGACTGGCTGTGGCGGCTGCGCGGCTTTTTGGATCTGTTGGTGGGGGGCGTCGGGGTGCGGCGCGGCCGGCGCGACCCGGAGCAGATCGAGGCTGGCGACGCGCTGGACTTCTGGCGTGTAGAGCGGGTGAATCCCGACCGGCTGCTGCTGCTCTCCACCGAGATGAGGCTCCCCGGTCGCGCGTGGCTGCAATTTGAGGTCGAACAGACCGGCGCAGGCTCGCGCATTCGCCAAACGGCAATCTTCGATCCGGTCGGCCTCTTCGGGCTGCTGTACTGGTACGCGCTGTACCCGCTCCACAGCTTAGTCTTCGCCGGGATGTTGCGCGGGATCGCGCGGGCGGCACGCGCTGCCGCGCCGATGCGGGTCCCGGCGCCGGTTCCGCCCGCGAACGCCGGGGGCGACTGATGCGGCGCCTCTTTGCACTCCTCGGAGTACTCGCCGCGACGACGCCCGCCACCGCCATCGCCCAGGTCTTCACCGACCTGGAAGGAGGCGTGGCGATCCTGGGGCGCAACGACGTGCGCATCCCCAACGACGGAGGCACGGACTTCTCCTTCGTGACCGATCTGGACGCCGACCCGGCCGTGGCGCTGCGGCTTCGCATCGGCTGGGACATCACGCCACGTCACCAACTCTCCGTGCTCGTCGCTCCCCTGAGCTTCACCGCGGCCGGGACCTTCGACCGGCCCATCACCTTCGAGGACGTGACGTTTCCCGCCGGGGCGACGGTCGAGGGCACCTACAAGTTCAACTCCTATCGGCTCACCTACCGCTTCACACCGGTGCGCTCCAGTCGCATCCGGTTCGGGTTCGGGCTCAGCGTGAAGATCCGGGACGCCAGGGTGGCGTTGGCGAGCGAGACCGATGCCGCCGAGAGCACCGACGTGGGAGTCGTGCCCCTTCTCAACCTGGACTTCGCCTGGCGGTTCGCGGCACGGACCTCGCTGCTGCTCAATGCCGACGGGGCCTGGGCACCACAGGGACGTGCAGAGGACGTGCTGCTCGCCCTGGAGTACGCGCCGTTCGACGGCGCGGCACTGCGCCTGGGGTACCGACTGCTCGAAGGTGGCGCCGACGTGGACCAGGTGTACAACTTCGCTCTCGTGCACTACGGCACCTTCGGCGTGACCCTGCGATTCTGAGCGAGCGACCGCGATGCGCGAACACCCCCGCCCTACGCTCGTCATGAGCAAGTGCCTCGAGCTCGACGCCTGCCGCTACAACGGGCAACTCATTCGGGCGCCGTTCGTACTCACGCTCATGCCGTTCGTGGAGCTCGCACCCATCTGTCCCGAGGTGGAGATCGGCCTTGGCATCCCCCGTCCACCGATCCGCCTAGTGCAGCGCGACAAGGCGCTCACGCTGTATCAGCCCGATACGGATCGCGACGTGACCCAGGCCATGCTCGATTTCAACGCTCGGTTCCTCGGCGGGCTCGGCGAGGTGGACGGGTTCATCCTCAAGAGCCGGTCACCGTCGTGCGGGATCAAGGACACCAAGGTCTACGGCGGTCCCGAGGGGAAGGAGCCGTTCGGCAAGGGCGCTGGGATGTTCGGGGGCGCGGTGCTCGAGCGGTTCCCGCTGGCCGCGGTCGAGGACGAAGGCCGGCTCACTAACTACCGCCTGCGGCACCATTTCCTGACCAAGCTGTTTGCGCGGGCCTCGTTCCGCGCGGTCAAGGCATCGGGCGCGATGGCCCAGTTGGTGCGCTTCCAGACGGAGCACAAGCTCACGCTGATGGCGTACCACCAGACCGAACTGCGCGCGCTCGGGCGCATCGTGGCGAACCCCGACAAGCGACCGTTCGCGGAGGTTGCCGCAGCGTACGAGGAACATCTAACGCACGCGTTGGAGCGGCCACCGCGCTCCACCTCGAACATCAACGTGTTGATGCACGCGCTCGGCTACGTGTCGGACGGATTGTCGGCCAAGGAGAAGCGGCACTTCCTGCACGCGCTGGACGAGTACCGCGCAGGCCGCATGAGCCTCAGTGCCCCGCTCGTTCTGTTGCAGTCGTGGATCGAGCGGTTCGACCAGCCGTACCTGGGTGGGCAGGCCTTCTTCGAGCCCTACCCGCGCGAGCTGCTAGACCTCAGGGACTCGGCGCGCGCGAACTAGAACCGCGAGGACCGGCCCCGCCGCGCTACTCCCGCACGATGGGCCGCGTGAGGCAGGTCGGCCCACCCGCCCCTTTCCAACTGATCTCCCGCCCCTCGTACTCGTGCACCTCGACGCCGGCGCCTTCCAGCAGGGCTCGGGTCTGCGGGTTGCCACTCAGGGTCACGCAACGACGGGGTGCGACCGCGAGCACGTTGCACGCCATCGTGTGGTACTCCTCGTCGGGCACCTCCACCAGCTCGATCCCTCGCTCGAGCAGGTGCTCGCGAAATGGCACCGGCAGTAGCCGCGAGTAGACCAGCGCCAGGTCGCGGTCGAGCGGGCTCAGCATCGACATCAGATGAAACACGCCGGCGGGCCCGGTCCAGTGGGGCAGCGGCACCACGATAAGCTCGTCGTAGCAATCCACCAGCAGGCTCTCGAGCTGTCCGATGCCTTCCTCGTTCGTGCGGTACCCCCAGCCCACCGCCAGCGTGCGCTCGTCCAGCCAGACGACGTCACCTCCCTCGAGCCGCCCAGCACCGTTGATTTCGCCGTAGACAGGGACCCCCATCTCCGCGTACGCCGCCGCCTGCGCAGCCGGCTCGGTGCGCCGAGCCTCCTTCCCCATGTTGCACAGCACGACGCCGCGCTCACACACGACGCACGCATCGCGCACATAGATCGAGTCGAGCCCGACGGCCTCGTCGGCGGGCAGGAACTCGGGCTGCACCCCCAGCTCCCCAAGCAGCGCCACGAAGCGATCGTACTCGTCTACCGCCCGGGCGACGTCGGGACGCTCCCGGTACCCGAGGTCGCGCCACTGGCGCGCGACCGTCATGTCGCTCGCGAACGCGTCCCTCGCGTGCTTGAGCACCAGGCGCCTGACGGCGCCGACCTCGGATTGAGAACCAGGTGTCATGGCATGGCGGCCGCGCTGTTTGCGCGGCCGGGGGAGAACGGACCGAGACTACGCAGGCTCTTTGCCTGCCTGACCCCAGGTGCGGAAGATGATATCCCAGAACGGCGAGCTCACGCCGTAGTCCCTATCGGGATCCTGATAGTGGTGCCGGTAGTGGTGCTTCTTGAGGTAAAGCGTTACGCGCCCGTGCAGCCGCCAGTGATGCACGGCGTAGTGCGTCGTATCGTAGATCAAGTAGCCCACGACCATCCCCGCCAGCACGGCGGGCGCCGCGACCGCGCCGAAGATCCAGCGGAACAGGAAGTAGAAGACCACCGCCAGGGGGACGCTGATGACCGGTGGCATCACGAGGCGCTTGGAATCGTTGGGAAAGTCGTGGTGCACGCCGTGGGCGATGAAGTAGTGCTTCTGTTTGAGCGTCTCGAGCGCCGGGAACACCGGTTGGCCTGGCTCCACCGAGGCCACGATCCGGGTCACTTCCTCCATCGTGGCGTCGTCCACGTGGAACACGAAGCGGTGCACCAGGTACTCGGTGAGCGTCCAGATGGCCAGCCCTCCGAGGAACAGTAGGGTCGCGCGGCCGGCCGGCACGTCCAACCGGTAGCTCCAGTAGAGCATCGCCGCGACGACGGGAACGAAGACGATGTGAGGCAGCGCCGGATGGATGTGGCTGAACTTCTCCACGAAATCGCTCTTGAACATCCGGACGGTCTCGTCTTTGTTCGACACGTACTTCTTCGCCATCGCACAATCTCCCTGCGTGTCAACACAGTCCTGTCAAACCGACGAACGCCATCGGGTCATCGACAGAATAGTCGAT
>JBDGXT010000156.1:0-4786 GCA_039584455.1 Gemmatimonadota bacterium | reverse complement strand
GTGGCGTGCGGGTAGGGGTACGGCAGGCCGGTGTGGCGCGACAGGAAGTCGATGCTGTGCTGTGCGTAGCGGGCGACCTCGCGCCAGCGCTCGTGCGCGGGCCGGTAGATCGCCTGGGCCCTGGCGTACTCCGGCCGACCGTCGCCGTTTCGGTCGCCCACGTCGGTGCGGACCGCGTCCCACAGCGAGGCGCGGGTGATGGCATACGCCGCATCGCGCACCGAGTCGGCCACGAAGTGCCAGCGCAGACGGCCGTCGGAGCCCCGCAGGGTGGCCGTCCCCGGCCCGAAGTCCTGCTCGGTGATCACGTGCACCACCGTGTCGCTCACCTCCGCCTGGCGCAGACGCCGGCGGATGCGTTCCGGGAGCACCCCGGCCTCGTTGACGAGGCGTCCGGTGCCCTGCACGACCCATCCCTCGGGCACGTCGAGCGTCACGTCGTACTGCGCGAACCCCGAGTAGAACTCGGCGAGCCCCGTGAAGGCATCGGTGTGCCAGCCGCCCACGTCGTCGTACACCGCCATTTGCGGGTACCAGTACGCCAGGTAGAAGAAGTCGTCGCCGTTCCAGCCCATCCGGCCGCTCGCACCGTTCTCGGGGATCGTGAAGCTCCACTCGAGCTCCAGCTCCATCGAGTCGCGCGGCGCGAGGGGAGCGGGAGGGATGACGTAGAGGTTCGTGCCGCGCACCTGGTAACCCGGGCCGCTCAGGCGCTCCAGTGCTTCCAGCGCCTCGCCGGCGGCAGCCACGCGCGTGAAGCTGTAGCCCCCGGTGATCTCGGCGGGGAACGTGCGCGGCACGTCGTCACGATGGAAGTTCTGGATCAGCTGCACGACCAGCCGTGTCAACGTGTCCGGCGAGGCGTTGCGGTACAGGATGCGTGTGGTGCCCTCGAGCCGCTTCTCTGCCACGTCGAGCCGAGCCTCGATGGTGTAGTGCGCCGACTGCTGCCAGTAGTTGGGGCCCGGTACTCCCTCCTCCGTCCGGGTTCCGCGCATCAGGGCCCGACGGTACTCGGGCGAGGCCACCACCGGGTTGGCGACAGGCCGCTCAAGCACCCGAGGGGCCGCACCCCGATCCTGCGCGAGGGCGGTGTTAACGAGGGTCGGCATGAAGGCGGAAAGTAGGAGAACAACAGACGTGTGACGCATCAGGGATGGCATTCAGCTCCTCCAGTCGTCGGGCCGCACAGCTCACCTGTTCTTCTTTTGACAGCTCAACGGGACCAAAGGTTGCAGTCGGAATGCATCGGCGACCCTGGAGGTCCCCGCCTACGCTGCTCATCCCAACGGGACCAAGTTGGTAGGGTTTCAGCGGCATGCCCGACTTTCGGCTGGCGACTCGCCGCACCGGCGTGCAGTGTAGCAGCACGCCGGAGACCGAGAGCAGAGCCGCTCCGGGCGAGGCTCGACCCGTGGAGGTCTGAGGGAGAACACGATATGCCGCGCTCACGCTGCACTGCGCGTCGACCGCGCAGTGTTGTCACACTTCTGGCCATGCTGGCGGCGTCGGGCGTACGCCCGCTCGCCGCACAGGATACGCAGCTTCCAGAGATCGAGTTGCGACGGGGCCTCGTGATCACCACGTCAGTACGTGTCACCCCCGCGACGTACCGGCTGGGGGCACCCGCTTCACTGGACTCTGCGCTCATCGTCGTGCTGGGCGACAACATCACCGTGGACTTCGCCGGGGCACGGCTCGAGGGAACGCCCGCGGGTGCCCCACCGGACAGCGCCAGCGGGGTGGCTCTCCGCATTGACGGCGGGCGCAACATCCGCATCGAGAACGCGCACATTCACGGATACCGGTTAGCGATCCTGGCACGCGGGACACGCGGACTGACGCTGGTGAACAACGACGTGAGCTATACCTGGAAGCCCCGCCTCTTCAGCCTCGTGGAGCACGAGAGCCTGTTAGACTGGCTCTCCTACCATCACAACGACGAGGGCGAGTGGCTCCGGTTCGGAGCTGGCCTCTACCTCGACGGCGTCCGTGGGGGAGAGATCTCGGGCAACCGCGGCGTGCAGGGGATGAACGGTCTGCTCGCGACAGGCAGCGACTCGCTGCGGATCCATGGCAACGAGTTCGCATTCAACTCGGGCCTCGGGATCGGCCTGTACCGGTCAAGCCGCAACGTCGTCATGCACAACCGGCTCGACTACAACGTCCGCGGCTACAGCCATGGGTTCTATCAGCGCGGCCAAGACTCGGCGGGACTTCTCCTCTATGAGCAGAGCCAGCACAACGTCATCGCCTACAACTCCGCCACGCACAGTGGCGACGGACTGTTCATGTGGGCCGGCCAGACGACGATGGACTCCGGCACCGGCGGCGTGAACGACAATCTGGTGTACGGCAACGACTTCAGCTTCGCACCGACGAACGGCATGGAAGCCACGTTCAGCCGCAACACGCTCGTCGCCAACCGCTCGGTCGGTAGCACCTACGGCCTGTGGGGCGGCTACAGCTTTGGCTCGCGCATCGTCGGCAACTGCTTCGGCGGAAACCGGTACGGGATCGCCATCGAGCACGGCCAGGAGAATCACATCGCCTACAACCGGTTCGACGCCGACTCCGTCGCCGTGCGGCTGTGGTCCAACCCCACCGAGCCGGCCGATTGGGGATATCCGAAGTACCGCGACACACGAAGCCGTGCACATCGGGTGGAAAGCAATGTGTTCAGCGGCAACCGTGTCGGGGTTCGC
This sequence comes from Gemmatimonadota bacterium, assembly GCA_039584455.1. Classification (GTDB taxonomy): domain Bacteria; phylum Gemmatimonadota; class Gemmatimonadetes; order Gemmatimonadales; family GWC2-71-9; genus WVYX01. The sequence continues at coordinate 2,081 of JBDGXT010000156.1, read as the reverse complement.
GGAACGCGCACCGAGGACCTTCGGGTCATGGCCAACACGTTCGCGGGCGTCGACTCCGTCGCGGTGCTGCGCGATACCGCCAGGTATACGGCCGCCGACAACGTGGTCGGACAGACGGCCGTCGATCCGCCGGAAGACATCGAACAGTGCCGGCTGAACGTGCCGAGCGACGTTACCGACCTCGCTCCGCCGCCGCTCAGGAACGGTACAGAGGTGCCGCGCTCTCCCCTTTCCCGGCGGGACCGGTCCTCCATCATCGTGGACGCGTGGGGGCCGTACGATTGGCGATCGCCCAAGCTCTGGCCGGTCGACAGCACGCACGCCGTGCCGCTCCGTCTCGCCGTGCTTGGTCCCCCGGGCACTTGGCGCGTCATCGAACGGCGGGGTCTCGTCGGCGTCTCCCCCCCTGCCGGCGCCACCGGCGACACGATCACGGTGACGCCCCAGCCTACACCAACGGCCGACTGGGGCCTCACGCTTGAGTACCGGGGCGAAGCGACGGTCTCTCCCCGGGGCCACGAGCGTCCCACCGGGGAACCGTACCGCTTCGGCTATGCCCGGTACGAGCCGGCTCAGGCCTGGGCTGTGCGCTTTCACACCTGGGGTGACAGTACCCACCCGGTGGATCACCCGGAGGCGTTCGCGCACCTGCTCGACTCCGATCCGCACCTCACTCGTGCGCTCCCACGGCTCGACTTCCAGTGGTATCGGCCGTCGATCGTGGACCTGCCACGGGAGCGCTGGGCGCTGCAGGGCACCAGCGAGATCCAGCTCCCCTCGGGAACGTACACACTCCGCACGATCAGTGACGACGCCGTCCGAGTGTGGGTCGACGACTCGCTCGTAATTGACCACTGGGAGCCACACGGGTCCGCCCTCGCGTTCGCTTCCCTCGAGGGTGGCCACCATGTGCTGCGGGTGCAGTACTACCAGAACCGCGGGTGGACCGAACTGCGGCTGGAGATCCTGCGGGGAGTCACGCGGTCGCGGGGCTCGCCCGGTCCGCACTGACGGCACCCAAAGCGATGGGGGCCCGGGCGTTTGCCCGGGCCCCCATCGCCCCTATGGATTCGGGCGCGCTTCGCTGCTGACCGCCGGCGCCTCGTGCCGGAAGATCTGCCCACTCCAGGCGCAGCTATCCACTCGGCAACTGAACATGACGGTCTCGAGCCGGTACTGGCCGGTCACGGGAGCCGTGAACTCGAGTACCGGCGTGTCATCAATCCGCAGGTCTTGGACCACTGTCGAGTCGGCAGGATCCGTGAGCACCAGATCGATGTCGTAGCACTCCTCGTCGCACACAGCCAGGATCGCATACGGCTCGCCGCCCTCCAGGGAGACGGTTCGGTAGTCGCTCGAGCGGCTGCGGCCGGAGCCGCTCAGCAACTCGCCCTCGGGTTGATAACCTCGCGCCAGCAAGATAGTCCGGTTGCGGACGAGGTCGTTGCGTATGGCCGGCGCCAACGACCCTGCGAGGGCCTCGGCCTCTCCAGCCCAGAGGTTGTTCTTGCGCATCATGTCCGGGAATTCGTGCTGAGCGTCGATCTCGACTCGCGTCACGGCCTGCCCGCCCGGCACCGTGACGGTCGCCGTGCGCGTCCCACTCAGCCACGTCGTCACCGGGATCTCGCGCTGCAGCGTGTCGCCGCTCGCCAACGTGATCGTGAGCCGCGCCAGACAGACAACGAACCGGCAGTCCCGGAGAAGGCCGGAAGGGTACTGCGCGCGCTGCGCGCGACGGGGAACGCGCCACGCATCGACGGGCGTCTCGCGCGCCTCGCGTTCGGCCGTAGGGTGCCCGCAGTGAATCCTGTTTTCTGAACAAGTGCTAGCCGCGCGAGCCCTGCACAGGTGATCGACGCCAGCTCACTCGGATGCACGGTTGTCGAAGGAGGTGCTGTCAAGCAAGGTCGCCTGCGCGAGGCCGGCGCGCCCTTTACGTCGAGTCCAACCCCAAGTCCGCTCTCACACGAAGCAGAGTCGTCTCTGCCTCTGCCATGAAGAAGTCGAAGTCCTCCATCCTGCTGCGGTGATTGCACACACACACCCTCAGCGTGAAGCGGTCGTTGAGGACCGTGGCG
>JBDGXT010000155.1:0-4792 GCA_039584455.1 Gemmatimonadota bacterium | reverse complement strand
CCGCTCTGGCCACACCCCGCATGTAGCCGTACTGTAGCGCTGTACACGCCGTACCTTAGACGGGAAAGGCTACAGGAGTCCTCCCCGTGACCGATCTCCTGGAGCGCCTCACAGCTACCGTCGGCGAGACCTACCGTATCGAGCAGGAGCTCGGTGGCGGAGGGATGAGCCGCGTGTTCCTCGCCGAGGAGCTGCGACTCGGCCGGCCGGTGGTCATCAAGGTGTTGCCCCCCGAGATGGGTGCCGGGGTCAACATCGAGCGGTTCGAGCGCGAGATCCAGCTCGCCGCCAAGCTGCAGCACCCCCACATCGTCCCGCTGCTCACGGCGGGTTCCCAGGACGATCTGCTCTACTACGTGATGCCCTTCATCGAGGGGGAGTCGCTGCGCGCGAAGCTCGCGCGCGAAGGCGAGCTGCCGCTGGGCGAGGCGGTGAGGATCCTGCGGGACGTGGTGGATGCGCTGGCCTATGCCCACGAGCACGGAGTGGTCCACCGCGACATCAAGCCCGACAACGTGCTGCTCACCGCGAAGCACGCGGTGGTGACGGACTTCGGGGTGGCGAAGGCAGTGAGCGTGTCCACCGATGAGGTGTCCTTGACCTCGCTGGGCGTAGCGCTGGGCACGCCGGCCTACATGTCGCCCGAGCAGGCAGCGGCGAGTCCGCAGGTGGATCACCGGGCGGACCTCTATGCGGTGGGGGCGCTGGCGTACGAGATGCTGTGCGGCCAGCCGCCGTTCAGCGGGACGAATGCCCAGGCGATCCTGGCTGCACACGTGACCCAGGCGCCGGAGCCGTGCACCACGCATCGACCGGCCGTGCCGGCGGCGTTGAACACGCTGGTGTTGCGCTGTTTGGAGAAGCACGCGGCGGACCGCTGGCAGCGGGCCGAGGAGCTGGCGCCCCATCTCGAGGCGATGCTCACACCCACGGGAGGCATCACGCCCACGGGCACACAGCCGGTCTTGGCGGTGGACTATGAAGCGGCGGCGCGGGCGAGCCATCCCGTGCGGGTGGCGGCCCTGTTTGGCGTCGGCTCGGTGGCGGTGCTCGGCCTGGTGTATCTCATCATGATCCAGCTCGGGCTGCCAGACTGGGTGTTCGTGGGGGCGATCGCGCTGTTGGTGGTGGCGCTGCCCATCGCGCTGATGACGGGTCACCTCGAGCGACAGCGCGCGCTGGCCCGAACCACAGGGGCGGCCGTGCCCACACCTCCCGCTGGCGTGCACCGCTGGCTCACGTGGCGCAGGGTGGTGCTCGGTGGCGGGCTCGCGTTCGCGGGACTCGCCGTGGTGTCAGCGGGCTACATGGGGATGCGCCTGCTGGGCATCGGGCCGGTGGGGACGCTCGTAGCCGCTGGCGTACTCGCGGAGCGCGATCTCCTGATCCTGGCGGAGTTCGAGGACCGGACACCCGACGGCAATGTCGCCGCCTCCGTGACCGAGGCGCTGCGTGTCGACCTGTCCCAGTCACCCGTCATACGGCTGATGGACGCAGCGGCGGTGCGGCAAGCGCTCCAGCGCATGGACCGTGAGCCAGGCGCGGCGGTGGACGTTGCCGTTGCCCAAGAGATCGCCCTGCGTGCAGGGGGCACGGCGGTCGTGGCGGGTGACGTGGGCACCCTGGGAACGAGCTACGTCGTGTCGGCCCGGTTGCTGGCAAGCGCCGATGGCAGCGAGCTGCTCGCGCTGCGGGAGACCGCGGAGAGCGACGCCGCGCTGGTCGATGCCGTCGATCGGTTGTCGGCCAGGCTGCGCGAGCGGATCGGCGAATCGCTGAGGACGATCCGCGGCACCGAGCCGCTGGCGCGCGTGACGACGGCCTCCCTCGAGGCGCTGCGCCTATACTCCCGGGCTCAGCAGGCCGCGCAAGAGGGAGATCCGGCGCAGGCGATCCGACTGCTGGAAGAGGCGGTGGCCGCCGACACCGGCTTCGCGATGGCGCACCGCAAGCTCGCCGTGGTGCTCACCAATACTTTTGTCCAGCAGTCCCGCATCAACGCGGCGGCGACGCGAGCATACCGGCACCGTGATCGGCTGCCACCGCTGGAGCGGCACCTCACGACCGCGTACTACTACGACCAGGTCGAGCCCGATCGGGACCGGACGATCGACGCCTACAGGAGCGCTCTCGAGATCGACCCAGACAACTCCACCGCTCTCAATAATCTCGCCATCGAGTTGAACGAGCGGCGCGACTGGGCGGATGCCGAGGCCCTGCTGCGTCGCGCGATCGCGGCCGCGCCCATCTACCAGTACTACGTGAACCTTCTCGAAAGCCAGGTCGGGCAGGGAAAGTGGGCGGCGGCCGATTCCACCATGATGGCGTTCGAAATGCAGATGCCCGGCCACCCGACCGTGGCCGGGATGCGGGTCTTCCTCCACGCAGCGAAGCGGGACTTCGAGACCAGTGAGCGTGAAGCCCTGGCGCTGGCAGAGGCAGGAACGGGAGGAGCCGGGTTCCGGCGCGTCACCGGCTTGACGCTCGTGATGCTGCAGTTGGTGCGCGGTAGGCTGGCCGCCGCCGAACGCTACGCTGCGGCGGCGCAAGCTGTCTGCGAGGCTGAGGGCGACCTGGCTTGCGCGTTGGCCTACGCACTGGAGCCCGCCATGGACGAGGCGGTGTTCCGGGCAGCGCCCGACGCGGCGGTTCGCTGGGTGGACGAGGTGCTCGCTCGGTATCCGCTGGAGGAGATGGATCCGGTGGACCGGCCCTACCGCAGGATTGCCCTGGTCTATGCCACGGTGGGACGGGCCGACCGGGCGCGGCGGCTCCGCACGCAGTGGGAGCACGCGCTCGACGAGTCACAGCGGCCGGCGGACGAGCGTTTCAGGTGGGACGGGATGATTGCGATGGGGGAGGGGCGCTACCGGGATGCGATTGCTTCGTACCGCGCGTACTACAGCGAGGTCGGATGCAACGTGTGCGGGCTGCATCAGCTCGGTCGTGCGTACGACTCGGCAGGTCAGGCCGACTCGGCGCTGGCGGTATATGAGCGGGCTGTCACCCTTCCCGACGCGCGGAACCTTATCTACGAGGCCCCCTGGCTGGGCTCCACCTACAGACGCCTGGGCGAGCTGTATGAGGCTCGCGCCGACCGGGAGAAGGCGCTCGAGTACTACGACAAGTTCGTGGAGCTGTGGAACGACGCCGACCCCGAGCTTCAGCCACTGGTCGAGGACGTGAGGGATCGGATCGCGCGGCTGGCGGGCGAGCCACTGGGTGGGGAGTAGAGGGCGGGTCCCCCTGACCGATCACCTGGAGCGCCTCGAGGCCGCGTTGGCCGACCGCTATGCCATCGAGCGGGAACTCGGAAGCGGTGGGATGGCGACGGTCTACCTGGCTAACGATCTGAAACACGACCGCGAGGTCGCCGTCAAAGTGCTGCGCCCGGAGCTTTGCGCCGTACTGGGCGGCGAGCGGTTCCTGCGTGAGATCCGCATCGCTGCCAAGCTCAACCATCCCCACATTCTGGCCCTCTACGACTCGGGCGAAGCCGAGGGATTCCTCTATTACGTGATGCCCCACGTGGCGGGGGAGTCCCTGCGGGAGAAGCTCAACCGCGAGAAGCAGCTACCGATGGACGAGACGATCACGCTCACGCGGCAGGTGGCTGCGGCGCTGGACTACGCGCACCAGGAAGGGTTGATCCACCGCGACATCAAGCCCGAGAACATCCTGCTGCACGAGGGCGAGGCGCTGGTGGCCGATTTCGGGATCGCGCTGGCGGTGAGCGCAGCGGGCGGCACACGGCTCACCGATACGGGACTCTCGCTGGGGACCCCGGAGTACATGAGCCCGGAGCAGGCCACGGGCGAGCGAGAGCTGGATGCGCGCAGTGATGTGTATTCGTTGGGCGCGGTGGTGTACGAGATGCTGGTCGGGGAGCCGCCGCACACGGGGAACACGGTGCAGGCGATCGTCGCCAAGGTAATCTCGGTGACGCCGCAGCCGATCTCGCGAGTGCGCGAGGCGGTGCCGGGCAGCGTGGAGGCGGCGGTGCGGTGTGCACTGTCCAAGATACCGGCGGATCGCTTTGCCAGTGGGGCCGAGTTCGCCCACGCCCTCACGGATCCGACGTTCACGCTGCCGACCGTCGCCGGTGCGGTGGCTGCGACCCGCCGTGAGGGCATATGGAAGCGAGTTGCTGTTACAAGCTGGGTTCTCGTCGCCGTGATGGTCGTGGTCGCTCTCTGGAGCTCGCTGCAGCCCATCCCGAAGCCTGTCACCCGCATGAACACCGCGCTGCCAGAGGGCGAGGAGCTTGTGATCGCAAGCGGCACCGACATCGCACTGTCACCGGACGGCCAGCGACTGGTGTACGTGGGGCCGAGTGAGGGAAGACCCCAGCTCTGGCTGCGGCCCCTCGATCAACTGCATGCCACCCCGCTTGCGGGGACGGAAGGTGCGTTCAGTCCGTTCTTCTCCCCTGACGGTGAGGCCGTAGGGTTCCGCAGTGGCCGTCAGCTAAGAGTGGTCTTGATGGAGGGTGCACCGCCCGTGACGCTAGTTGACTCGGCGTGGGGCAGTTTCGGTGACTGGGGGACCGACGGGATGCTGTACTTCGGCTCCGCCAATTCTGGCATCAGTCGCGTCCCGGCGATGGGCGGTGCGCCCGAGGTGGTAACCAGACCCGACACATCGCGCGGTGAACTGCGTCATGACCGAATGGACGTCCTGCCCAACGGGAAGGGGATGCTGTTCGTGATCTGGCAGGGGAGTGTGGAGAACGCGGACATCGCGGTGGTGGAGTTTGGAACCGGGGAGGTGCGGGTGCTGGTGCGGGGGATGG
>JBDGXT010000154.1:0-4793 GCA_039584455.1 Gemmatimonadota bacterium | reverse complement strand
GCGTCACCGGTCACGGTGCAGGCCGCGCAGACCGTGCTACCCGATGCCCTCACCGTGACCACGGCGCTGGGACCGAGTCTCGAGGCAGAGCTCCAAGAGGCGATCGAGTGGGCCGACGCGCTCGTGCTTGGTCCCGGACTGGGACGGGGCGAGGCACGTGATGCCTTCGTGGGTGCCGTGCTCGAGCAGGCAGCGGTTCCGGTCGTGATCGATGCCGACGCGCTGCACGCGGGGCGCGACCGCCTCACCGCGGGAGCGGCCCCCCGCGTATTCACACCGCATCCGGGTGAGTTCGCCGCGGCCTTCCCCGAGCCGGGGCAGCAGCTCACGGAAGACCGCTTCGCCGCCGCGGCGGCCGCCTCGGCGGGACCTTCGACCTCCGTCATCCTGCTCAAGGGCGTCCCCACCGTGATCGCCACGCCAGCGCGGACGTTGCGCGTGGTGGCGACCGGCAACCCCGCGCTCGCCACGGGCGGAAGCGGCGACCTGCTTGCCGGCTTCATCGCGGCCTTCCTGGCCCGGGGCCTCTCCCCCTACGACGCGGCCGGGTTGGGGGCGTACACGCTAGGCCGCAGCGCGGAGTTGGCGTCGGTGCACCATACGGTACGTGCCACCCGCCCGGCCGACGTGCTCGCCTCCGTTCCGGAGCTGTGGCGCTTCCTGGCCGAGCCTCCGCCCTACCGGCCGCCCATTCTGCTCGAGCTCCCCGCCCCAGCGCTGGTGTGATCCGCCTTTCGTTCGCGGTGGTCGTGGCCTGGGTGTGCGCGCAGCCCCTCCAGGCACAGGTGGGGGCCCGTCTGTGGCGCCCGCAGGAGCGCGTTATCATCTCGGACTTCAGCGTCGTTCAGGCTCTCGCGGTCTCCGAGGATCTGCTGTACGCGGCCACTGACGGCGGCCTCGTGATCTACGACCGGCGCTTCGGACGCTGGGAGCCCCCGGTGACGGGGCTGGACGGGTACCCGCTCGAACGGGTGGGCGTGGCGCTGGTGGATCCGGTGGACCGCTCGGTCTGGCTCGGCACCGATCAGCGTCTGGTGCACTACGTTCCCACGCTCAAGCGCTTCGAGACCATCCCGGTCGTGGGTGGCGTACGGGATCTCATGCTGGACCGCCGCGATCCGTTCGCGGGCATGTGGGTGGGCACACGTGCGGGGTGGGAGTTCCTGCCCTACGGCGGTATCATGCTCACCCCGGCGACCCAGTTGCCAGCCGATCCGGTGCATTCCACCACCGCCGATGTCGCGCTCGAGCGCGCGCCGTACCTCGCCACCAGGGCGGCGGAGATCCTGACCGATGAGCGCATGCGCCGTTACAGCTACACCGCAGCGGCGATCGCCCCCGACACGGACGAACTGTTCGTCGGCACCGACGGGTTGGGTGTGCTGCAGGTCGACCCAGGCACGACGGAGATTCGCCGCATGGCGTTCGGCCTCCTCGCGTCCAGCGCGAGCGGCGTGGTGGCGGTGCCGGGTGGGGTGTGGACCGGGACGGCCGAGGGCGGCCTGCACTCGGGATTCACCTTCGTGAGTGACGACCTCCAGCGGTTCGCCTACGACGAAGGGGCAGGCGTCGGCTACCAGTTCCGCCGCGTGTTCGATCTGGTGTGGCGTGACCCCGTGTTGTGGGCCGCGACCGACGGTGGGGTCGTGCGGCGGGACGGCGACCGCGCAGGCGAGGTGCTGTATCGCTACTCGGGTGTGGAATTGGACGTGGTGTTCGCACTGATGGAGGGCAGTGGTGGTGTCTGGGCCGGGACCCAGCAGGGCCTGGTGTGGGTCGGTGAGAGTGGCGAGGCCCGGCGGGTCGACAGTCCCAGTGTGGGACCGATTCTCTCACTCGCTGCCTCCGACGACACGCTCTGGATCGGCGGGCTCCAGGGCCTCGGGTTCACGGGCGGTGCCAGCGATACGATCTACGTGGCGCGGGGCGCCGCTCGGTACCCCGAGCTGAGCGACCGGGTCGTGGCCCTCGCCGGTTCGGGCGATACGCTGTTCGCGGCGACGGCGGCGCGTCTGATGTGGCGCGCGCCGGGCGACGAGTGGGTGATGGAGCGCCCGTTGGGGGGCGACCTGGGGAGCGTCACCGCGCTGCTCGCGGACGAAGGAGGCCTCTGGATCGGCGGCACTCGGGGCCTGGCCTTGTACCGTCCGGCGACACGCGACTTTCTGCTGTATAACCAGCCCGGAGACCTGCCCGGCATGGTGCGCGACATCGCGGCCGACCCGACCTATCTTTGGGTCGCCGCGACCGGCGGTCTGGTACGGTTCGCAAAGGAGGCGCTGCTCAGGTGACGCACACGCCCCTGGGCTCGGGCGGCGAGTTCGATCGGATCCGTGCTATCTGGCGCCGGCTGGGTGAGCACGCGAGCCCGGCGGGGGACGACTGCGCCCTTGTCAGCGTGGGCGGGATTCCGCTTGCGGTCTCGACCGACGTGACCATCGAGGGCACGCATTTCCGGGCTGGGTGGCTCTCGCCGACGGAACTCGGGTGGCGCGCTACCGCTGCGGCGCTCTCCGACCTGGCGGCCGTGGCGGCCGAGCCCGCCGGGGTAATGGTGAGTCTCGGCGTGTCTGCCGAGTGGCCCGAGGAGATGGTGGCCCAGTTGATGGAGGGGGTCGGCGAGGCGGCCGCGGCCGTCGGCGCGTCCGTGTGGGGGGGAGACCTGGTTGGGAGCGAGCGCCTGGTGATCGACGTGACCGTGATCGGCCGCGCTGACGCCTCGGTGCAGCGCAAGGGAGCGGAGGCCGGTGACGCGCTCTGGGTGACCGGCCGGCTCGGTGCGCCGGCCGCCGCGCTCGCGGCCTTGTTGGAGGGCGCGGAGCCCGATCACGACGCTCGCGAGCGATTCGCCCGCCCGCAGGTGCGGATCGAGGAGGCCCGTTGGCTCAGGGACAGGGGCGCCAAGGCGATGGTCGATCTGAGCGACGGTCTGCTTGGGGATGCCGGGCACCTGGCGGCCGCTTCTGGCGTGCGGCTGGTGGTCGAGCGAGAGTTGGTGCCCCTGCATCCCGCGGCTGGGGCACCTGAGCGCGGGCTCGTGGGCGGTGAGGAGTATGAGTTGCTCGCGGCGCTGCCGTCCGGCGTCGGGGCGGATGAGGCGGCGGCCTTCGAGGACGCCTTCGGGCTGCCGCTCACGCGGGTGGGCCGCGTCGAGGAGGGCTCCGGCGTGGCGCTGTTGCAGGCCGGGGCACCGGTCGACCCACCGACTGGATACCGACAGTTCTGAGGACAATGCTGCGAAAACTCTGGTACCCCATCGCTCTGTTCTTCCTCACCGTGTGGTATGGCTCCAAGGCGGTTGTGTTTGGGCTGCTCAGGATCCCCAACCGCCAGGGCGGGGTGTACGATCGCATCGGGCGGACGTGGTCTGCCAAGGTGCTCAAGGTCGCGGGCGTGCCCGTCCGGACGCAGGGCATGGACCGCGTGCCGCGAGACCAGCCGGTCGTGTTCGTATCGAACCATCAAAGCTTCTTCGACATCCTGGCGCTGTCGTCGAAGCTGCCCGGTACGATGCGCTTCGTGGCCAAGAAGGAGCTGGCCAAGGTGCCGATCTTCGGCAAGGCGATGCGCTCGGCGGGCCACATCTTCATCGATCGGCAGAACCGTGCCAAGGCGTTCGATGCCTACGAGGAGGCGGCGCAGGCCGTGCGGGACGGGATGTGTGCCGTCGTGTTCGCCGAAGGGACACGCAGCCGCACGGGCGACCTGTTGCCGTTCAAGAAGGGACCCTTCGTGTTCGCGATCGCTTCGCAAGTCCCGCTCGTTCCGATATACTGTGCTGGGACGTTCGACATCCTTCCCAAGGGAAGCATCTGGGTGCGGCCCAAGCCGGTCACGCTCATGTTCGGCGAGCCGATGTCGACCAAGGGACTGACCTACGAGGACCGGGAGAAACTGATGGCCGAGGCCCGCACCGTGATCGAGCGGTTGCGGTCCGAGGCTGGAGAATAGCCATGTCGACGATCATCGAAGTCGCCGCGCGAGAAGTTCTGGACTCCCGCGGCAATCCCACGGTCGAGACCGATGTGCGGCTCGCGAGCGGTGTGCTGGGCCGCGCCGCCGTTCCGAGTGGAGCGTCCACGGGGGAGCACGAGGCGGTGGAGCTGCGCGACGGCGACGCCGAGCGCTACCTCGGCAAGGGAGTGCAGCAGGCGGTCCGCAACGTGAACGAGGTCATCGGGCCGCGGCTTGAGGGGATCGAGGCGATGGACCAGCTCCTGGTCGACGAGGACCTCATCGAGCTCGACGGCACGCCCAACAAGAGCAACCTGGGAGCGAACGCGATCCTCTCGGTGTCCATGGCGGTGGCGCGCGCCGCCGCGGCCGACCGCGAGATGCCGCTGTACCGCTATCTCGGCGGGCCGCTTGCACACGTGCTGCCGGTCCCGATGATGAACATCCTCAACGGTGGTGCGCACGCCTCGAACAACGTGGACGTGCAGGAGTTCATGATCGTTCCGGTAGGCACGGACGAGTTCGAGGATGCCCTGCGCATGGGCGTCGAGGTGTTCCACGCCCTCAAGAAGGTGCTCAGCAAGCAGGGACTCTCCACCGCGGTGGGTGACGAGGGCGGCTTCGCACCCATGCTGCCGAGCAACGAGGCTGCGCTCGATGCGGTGCTCGCGTCGATCGAGGCGGCCGGCTACCAGCCCGGCGACGACGTGGCCATCGCGCTCGATGTCGCGGCGAACGAGCTGTTCGAGGATGGCGCCTACGTGTTCAAGAAGGGTGACGGCGCGAAGCGATCGGCCGGCGAGATGGTCGAGCTGTACGGTGAATGGGTGTCGAAGTAC
>JBDGXT010000153.1:0-6038 GCA_039584455.1 Gemmatimonadota bacterium | reverse complement strand
CAGCACGGTGATGGTGTTGAGGTTCTGCGCGACGTACCACGGCTCGATGCCGCCGATCTCCACCCATTCGTCGCCGTCCCACGGAATGGCTGGATCCCGCGTGACGATGAGCAGGTCGGCGAAACCGCCACTGGTGACGCTGAGCGTGCCAGAGAACGCGGTGCTCACCACCTGAAATGACTCCGGATCGCTCCAGATTCCTCCCGGCACGTGGGAGTTCACTGCCTGAATCCGCACGTAGTAGACCCCCGGTCCGCCTACGTCGATGTCGACGCTGGCGCCGGTGACGTTGGAGATCATGTTCGCGCTGCCGAACGTCGGATCGGTGCCCCACTGCACGTTGTAGCTGCTGGCGAAGGTCACTGCCGGGAACGTCACGGTGACTATCGTGGACGTCGTAGGCGACAGGACGGCATCGAGCACCGGGACGAACGTGTCGAAGGTAACGGTAGCGGTGGTGTTACCCCCCGCCGTCACCGAGACACCCGAGGCCTCTCCGTACCAATCCACCACCCCTGCCACGAGTCCCTCCACGATCACGCGATACGTGCCCGGCGTGAGGTCGTCGATCGTGCCGGTCCAGTTGCTGCCGCTCAGGGTCAGCGTGACCTCCTTGGTCTGCGGCCCAATCGCCGTGGCGCGTGCGGCATCGAAGGTGGTCTTCTTGAAGACGGGCAACGTCGGCGTCGTTGGCGAGTCAGCCGTGCCCTCCGACGGTGCCGCAGCGGCCGGTGCCGCACCGCCGCCAGAGTCGGATGGAATCACGAACTCGAGGGAGATGGATCCCGTCGTGGCCGGCGCAACCGGGTCCTCCTCACAGGCGACGACGAGCCCGACCGCGGCCAGCAATACCGATACAGTCAGTGGATATCTCATGGTCGTCACCTGTTCGGAATGCTGATGGTGATGCTGCCGGGCTGAGTCGGCGTTGGTGGCGGAGTTCCTCCTCCACCGCCGTCGTCACCTCCGCCAGCTGCCATCAGCGCCACAGCGGCACCCGCGGCGGCCACGCCGCCGAGCACGATGGCGATGGGGAATCCGCCGCCACCCTCCTCGGCCTCGGCCATCGCCGCGGCCACGGGGATCTGCAGCTGGCCCGCTAGGTCCGGCTGGACGGAGAACTCCATGGCGCGCTGCACCTCGCCTTGTGACAGCACCTCCACGCGGTAGCGTCCCATCGGTGCGGTGAAGGTGAGGGGCAGGGTGCCCATCTGCGCGGTGCCGGACCAGAGCCACGAGTCGATCGGCGTGATCCGGGCGACGACCCCGGTCACGTCGGACGTGACCTGGATGGAGCCGTAGAGGTGCCGTTCCTGCCGCGCCACCTCTTCGGGCGTAAGCAGTGCCCCGCCCAGCACGTTGGCATTGGCGGTCTCGACCTGGTCATCGGCCCGCTCGGCCACCACCGCCGTTTGGGCGCCGCTGCCGAGACCGACCACGCGACCGGCTTGATCGATGATGGGGCCGCCCTGCGCCTCGCCGGGCAGGGTATCGCTGAGCTGCAGCACGCCGCCGCGCTCGGCCGTCATTCGCATGCCCTCCACGGTCACGGCTCCGCAGCCGGGGTATCCCACAGCCCACACGAACTGGCCGCCCTCGACTTCATCAGTCACCCGGAGCGGCGAGGTGAACGTGGCCGGGAGCTTGAGCAGCGCCACGTCGTCGTCCACGTCGTAGGCGGCGACCGTGATGCCCTCAGTGAGCCGCTGCCCGTCGGGCAGTGTCGCCTCGATCCGTTCAGCACCGCGGATGGCCCGATAGGTGGTGAGCAACAAGCCATCGGGGCTCACGATGGCGCCGGCGGCGCAAGCCGGTGCGGCGCCGAAGCGGTGCACGGAGAGCCGCGCTACGCGCTGCAGCGCGTGGGAGCGAATCGCCTGCGGGAGCACCGAATCGGCGAGCTCCGCCTCGGCCACCACGGTCGGTGCGAGATCGAGCACCAGGGAGGTGGTCACGCCAGGCAAGACCTCGCGTGTCACCACCGCGCTCTCGTAGCCCTCGGCAGACGCCTCGATGCGATAGCTGCCGGGCGCGAGCGTCAGGGACCGGCCAGCCGGGAACTCTCCCACACCCTGGATCTCGCCCCGCATCGGGATCGCACCCGGCTCGATGCGGAGCGTCCCCCGGTCGGCGGTCGACACCCGGTCGGGCCAATCCCACCGCGTGCGCGTCACGCGATCCCCTGCAGAGGCGCTCCCCACGAAGCTGCGGGCCACCTCGATGGCAGCAATCACCTCGGGCAGGAAGGTCGCCCGGTCCACCGGCAGCTCCGGCCACAGCCGCACCGCCCAGCGCAGCCAGGCTTCGGCGAAATTCTCCTCGCCTTCCTCGATGAGGATCTGGGCCATGAGCTGCACGCCGGTGGCCCACGCCCCGTCGGGCGCGCCGGTAGCCGGGTCGAGCGCGGTCCAGAGCAACGCGGTAGCACGTTCGGACTCGAAGTCGTCGTAGGCGGCCATCGCCTGCTGGATCATGTCGGCGCGCGTTCCCTGCCCCTGAAGCGCGGCGGGAAATGCGAGACACACCAGGACCAGGACGAAAACGCCGCCGCGCGTGGCAGCGGGTGACGGTTGGCGCATGGTCAGCTCCCCTGCGTCATGCGAATGCGCAGCTGCAAGGTCTGTCCCGGTCGCAGCGTCACGGTGGTGTCCACCGTGACGAAGCCATCGCGCTCGAACCGCAGCGTGTGCCTTCCCGCGGTGAGCGTGTCGACCAGGCGTGTATTCGAGCCGTGGGCCGTACCGTCGACGAAGACGTTGGCCCACGGGCGGATCAGCACTTGGAGTACACCCTGCTGCGGCTGGGCAGGCTGCTGCGGGGCGGGCTGTTGTACGGGCTCGGGCGGCGGCAAGCGGCGGCCAGTGTAGGGCACGGTCATCCGCTCACCGGGCGTCACGTCCACCGTGAGGCGCACGGTCTCGTAGCCGCGCGCGGCCAACCGCAGCTGGTGCTGCCCCCCGCGCAGCTCGAACGTCGTGCCGCTGCGGGTGCGGCCGTCAATGCTCACGGTGCCTCCCCTGGGCAATCCGCTGATGCTCACGCGTCCCGTGGTCGGGGGCGGCGTCTGGACCGGAGGAGGTGCCTCCTCCGGAGTCGTGTCGGGGGCGGCGGCCGCCGTCGCCGATGACTCGGCCACCGCCGTGCCAGGACCCTCCGACTGGGTAGGCTGCGTCCCACCGGCCGGCGGCTCTGTCGCCACGGGCTGCTCGGCGGAAGTCTGGGCAGCCGTATCGGTCGTGCCGCCTCGGCTCATCAGATAGATGGCACCCGCTCCTCCGCTGAGAATGACGAAGCCCAACGCAGCTCCCAGCAGCACCGGGCTGATCTTGCGGCGCGGCCTGGGTTCCGCTGCGGTCACAGCAACAACCCGCTGCCCGGCGGGGGCCGGGGCTGCGGGGTGCGCGGGAATCGGCGTGGTGGCCAGGGATGGATCGAACCCGGGAGGCGGGATGGATGACGCCATCGAGGGCTCCGCCGGCATCACGGCCGTGGCGACCTCGCTGATCTCGGACTCGGGCGTCGCCTTGCGCAATGCCTCCACAAATGCCCGCACCGACTCGAAGCGCCGCTCTGGTTTCTTCCCGAGCGCCTTGTGCACCGCCCAGTACACGTGGCGGGGCAGCCCCGGCATCACGCTGTCCAGCGGCGGGGGCTCCACCATGCAGTGCTTGTGCAGGATCTCGATGGAGGAGTCGCCCTCGAACGGCACTTGTCCCGAGAGCATGCGGTAGGCCATGACGCCGACCGAGTACTGGTCGGACGCGCCGCTCACCGGCCGCCCCATCCCCTGCTCGGGTGACATGTAGTACGGCGTGCCCACGACCGAACCGGACGCCGTGAGCGTGCCCTCGGAGAAGGCCTTCGCGATCCCGAAGTCGGTGACCGTCACCCGGCCGCGCGAGTCGAGCATCACGTTGGCCGGCTTCATGTCGCGGTGCACCACGCCGTGCTCGTGCGCATAGTCGAGGGCGTCCGCCGCCTGATCGAGGATCGCAATCGTCTCCTCGATGGAGAGCCGCTTCTTCTCTTTCAGGTACTCGTCGAGGGAGTGTCCCTCCAGGTACTTCATCGCGTACCAGAAGATCTTCCCCCCCGACGCGATGCGGTAAATCGGGATGATGGTGGGATGGTCGAGTGCCGCTGCCGTACGGGCCTCACGCTTGAAGCGCTCCACGCCGTGACCGAAGGTCAGCTCCGGGGGCAGGACCTTGATGGCGACTTTGCGGTGGAGGTGGACCTCGGTCGCGAGGTACACGACCGCCATGCCGCCGCGCCCGATGGGGCGTTCGACCTCGAACTCGCCTTCGGTGTCTTCGCGGAGCAGGGACTCGAGATGGAGAAAGGAGGCGTCGTCCATCGACGCCGTGGCAGCCGCTTGCCCCTCGGCATCCGACACCTCAGAACCGCAGTTCGGGCAGAACCGGGCGGTGTCCGGAACCGGCGTGGAGCAGAAAGCACACTGCATACGAGCGCCCCTTCCCCCCCCAGCAGCACGAGGAGTGGCTTCCTGCGCGGATGCCCACTCGAACATGGGTCTCCCCGGGCCACGCGTCAACGTGAGGGGGGGATTCGGTTTCGGAGATAATACGGTTCGGGGGGCACCCCGGCCAGCGGCCGCGGTTCTGCGCGGCTCAGGGTGGAAGAGGCGCCCTCCTCCCGGAGGATGCTGCCGGACTGCCGCGCCTGGCGTAGCTGGCGCAGGTCCTTCTTGGCGAGGCGTGCCTTGCGGCCGAAGTAGAAGAACGGCACGAGCGACAGGCCACCCGCGCTGCCCGCCACCAGCACCTTGGCCAGCTCGAACGATTCCGCTCCCGCCGCCAGCCACGCCACGGCAACCCCGGCCGCAATGAACACCCCCCCGAAACTGTCCCGCAGATAGGCCATGTCGCGCCGGTAGACGTTCAGCCGTCGCTCCGCGTCGGTCTCGATCGCGCCGGCGGCCAGCAACGTGCCGTCGGTGGCGTACATCGCGCCGCACTGGGGACATACGCTGAGCGGACCCGTGAACAGACTGCGCCACCCCAGGCCCCAATAGCGAGTCCAGCGCAGCCGCCGCACCGGTTTGCGCAGGATCTCCAGTCCGTGACCGCAGCGGTCGCAGCGTTTGAGAGTCGCCATGGTGTGATACTACGCGTGGATCCGGACCTCGGTTACACGATCACGGGGTGCGGGCGTGGAAGTACTTCAAGATCTTCCGCGCCACGGGCCCCGGATTCCCAGCCCCCACGGGTCGGCCGTCGACCTGCACGATGGGCATGACCTCCATGGTGGTGCCCGCGAGGAACAGCTCCTCGGCCGTGCGGAGCTCACCCAGCATCACCGGCTCCTCGGCCACGGGGATGCCCTGTTCACCACAGATGTCGAGCGCCGCCTGCCGCGTAATGCTCGGCAGGATGTAGTTGCTGCAGGGTGCCGTGCGCACCACACCCTCGATGACAGCAAAGAAGCTGGTGTGAGTGCCCTCCAGGGCCACCCCGTCGCGGACCAGCACGGCTTCCTGCGCGCCCGCCTCCACTGCATCCTGAAACGCCATGCAGTTGGGCAACAGTGCCACCGACTTGATGTCACAGCGCGTCCAGCGGTGATCGGGCGCCGTGATCACCGCAACGCCCTTCTCGGGATCGCCCTTGGCCTTGAACGGCATCGCGGTGGCATACACGGTGGGCGGGACCGGTGGATCGGGGAACCCGTGCCCGCGTATCGCCGCGCCGCGCGTGATCTGGACGTACACAAGCCCGTTGCCGCCCTCGAGCCCGTTGCGCCGCAACAGCTCCTGCGCAACGTCGCTCACCCCCGCCACGTCCACGCCCTCGATGCGCAGCGCGCGCAGCCCGTTGCTCATCCGCTGCAGGTGGGGCTGCATGGCGTAGAACTGCCCGCCGTAAGCTCGGATCACCTCGTAGATGCCGTCGGCGAACAGGAACCCACGGTCATCCGGGGAGAGACGCGCCTCCCCCTTGGGAAGGTAGGAGCCGTCGAGATACACCGTCGTCGTCGTCATGCCTCACATCCAGTGCTTGCGCCCACGCGTGAACGGT
>JBDGXT010000392.1:0-2184 GCA_039584455.1 Gemmatimonadota bacterium | reverse complement strand
CGACCGAGGAGACCGTAATGAGAGGATCGATCGTAGCAGCGCTGGCAGCCGGGGCATACCTTGCCGTCGCTGCAGCGGCTGCACCTCCCGACCTGAGCGCACAGGACGTGGAGCAGCGCGGCCGGCTAACCGGCAAGCGACCGCCGGCGGCGTACTACGAGGTCCTGGCCCGGGACCCGGGCGCCTACCAGTTCCAACGGGCCTGGAAGGCCTACGCGCGTCGGGTTCGGGAGCGCCGCCGAGCGATGGTGCAGGCCGGCGACTACAGGGGGCTGAACGCCCATCTGAGGGGAGTGCAGGCATCGGTGGCGGCGGCCCAGGCTTCGGGTGCGGCGGTGAGCGGCTCGTTCCACTTCCCGGTGCTGCTCGGACTGTTCAGCGATGGTACCCACGTCACACTGCCCGACTCGACGACGCTGGACAACATACTGTTCAACACAGCGGCAGCCCCGCCCTACTCGATCCCGACATACTACGACGAGTTGTCGAACGGACTACTGACGGTGAGCGGCGACATCGTGAACTGGGTCACGGTGAACAGCGCCAGCACCTGGTACGAGGGCACGACCAACGGTCTCTACCCCCACCCGGACTCGGCTCGGACGGGTGACTTCATCGAAGAGCTGCTCGACGCTGCCGACGCCGCCATCGACTTCAGCCAGTATGCCAGTGACAGCGACACCGTTGATCTGGTGGCGATCCTGCATCCGCTCCAGGACGGCGCCTGCATGGGCTCGACTCACATCTGGGCCCACCGCTGGGTCTACAGCGCGTGGAAGGGGGCGCCCTACCTGACCGACGACGGCGTCTACGTGGACGACTACGTCATTCAATCCGCCGTCGGCGGTCCCAACACCGGGTGTGATGACAACCAGAACATGGCGATCGGCACGATGGTCCACGAGCTGGGCCACGGCATCCTCGGCCTGCCCGACCTCTACGACACGGGCGGGACATCACAAGGGATCGGACATTGGGGGCTAATGGGCTCGGGCAACTACAACACGCCCGCCAGCCCGGCCCACCTGAGCGCCTGGTCGAAGGACCAGGTCGGCTGGATCACGGTCGGGGCGGTCACCCCCGGGTCCGACACGACCCGGCACGTCCTCAACCCAATCTTCTCGAGCGATGCGGCGCTACGGATCAACATCGCCGGGACGACGGAGTACTTCCTGCTCGAGAATCGCCAAGCGCTCGGCTCCGACGCCGACCTGCACGGCGAGGGTCTGCTCACACACCCCACGGAGTCAAGCTCGAGCAGGCGGATGGCCTGGACCAGCTCGGGAACAGCACTTCGGGCCGGGGAGATGGCGGAGACCCATATCCGGGCTCGAGCTCGAAAACCGAGTTCGGCCCCGCGACCTTCCCCAACTCGAGGCTGAACGACAGCAGCATCACGGCGCTTCGAGTCGACAGCATCACGGTGGTTGGTGACGATGTCACCTTCCGGATCAGCGTCGGGCTGGCACCCGTGGTCATCCAAAGCGACACGCTGGACGCGGGGGTGATGGGGGCCGGCTACGCCGACACCCTCGAGGCAACGGGGGGGACGGGAGGCTACACCTGGACCCGGACGGGCGGGGACAACCTGCCCGCAGGGCTGGCCCTCGATCCCGCCACAGGCGCGATCTCCGGCGCCCCGGAGGAGGAGGGCGGGTTCGAGATAGAGTACGAGGCCATCTCGGGCGCGCTGTCCACCAGCGACACGGTGACGATCGTCGTGACCCGGCCTAGCCTGCTGCTGGACAACGTGGTCAACCACCTGCTGAGCCCGGTCCGGGTGCTATCAGAGGACGAGGAGCGTTACCTCGACATAATTGGAAACCAGAACGACCAGTTCGACATTGGAGACTTACGGGCCTACCTGCAGAGTATCGGCATGATCGCCGGCGAGGCGGTCCTTCTCGGCCGCGCGACCAGTAAGGAGGAAGGACGATGAAGCTCGAGCGAGCTCTTTGGGCCGGCGCGACAGCGATAATCGGCGCCGCGCTGCTGATCACCGCCTGTCAGGAAAACATCGGGCCGTCGCCCTCGGGCCAGATAACCGTGGACGTCAGCGCGGCGGCAGGTCCCGGAGCGGCATTCCAGGTCATGGTCATCGGCGAGGGTATCTCGCAGCCCGTCGTGGCCAACCCGGGCGATCTTCTTTACTCCTTCGCCTCGAACGACACGGTGAAGGTGGCG
>JBDGXT010000009.1:0-16769 GCA_039584455.1 Gemmatimonadota bacterium | reverse complement strand
CAACGATCGGCTCGAGCGGCGCCTGTCCCGAACCGTGCCGCACCCGATCCGTGGCTGCCTCACCGCGGGCCACTGCGCTGCACTTTTCGCGCGGCGGCGCGCGAGTAACTTCCTTGCCATGGCAACCTCAGCGAAGCTGATCGAGATCCTCGTCATGGAAGGCACCGCGCTCCTGCTGTTCGGGTTCGCGTACGCCATCGGCGTCAAGGGGAAGCTGTTCCTGATCGCGGGCTACAACGAGCGCACCGCCAACCTGGTGCACGACAAGCGCGGCCTCGCGCGGCTGGTCACCCGCCTGTGTGTCCTGGTGGGGCTCGCGTCGGCGCTCATGCCGCTGGCGACCTCCCTGTGGGGCGACTCGCCGCAGTCGCTGGCCGGCTGGATCGGCGCGTACGGCGGGTTCATCGTGGGGGCCCTTCTCTTCACCATGCTCCAGGCGCGTGACTACGTGTCCAAGGGCAAGCCGAATGCCTGACACCGTGCGCGTCCGCTTCGCCCCGAGCCCTACCGGCTACCTCCACGTCGGCGGGGCCCGCACCGCCCTGTTCAACTGGCTGTTCGCCCGCAAGGTGGGCGGGAAGTTCCTGCTTCGCATCGAGGACACCGACAAGGCGCGGTCGTCGGAGAAGCACGTGCAGGTGATCCTCGACGGCCTGGGCTGGCTCGGCCTCGACGTGGACGAGGAGATCGTGTACCAGGGCGCGGGGATCACGCGGCACCAGGCGCTGGCGGATCGGCTGCTCGCCGACGGGAAGGCGTACGAAGACGACGGGGCTATCTGGTTCCGCATGCCCGACGAGGAGATCACCTGGGACGACGCGGTGTACGGGCGCATCTCGTTCCGGGGAACCGACATCAAGGACTGGGTCATCCTGCGCTCCGACCGCAGCCCCACCTACAACTTCACGGTGGTGGCCGACGACCTGGAGATGGGCATCACCCACGTGATGCGGGGCGACGACCACATCTCCAACACGCCCAAGCAGATCGCGGTGTACCGCGCGCTGGGGCACGAGCCGCCCACCTTCGCGCACGTGCCGATGATCCACGGCCCCGACGGGAAGAAGCTCTCCAAACGCCACGGCGCGACGGCGGTAGGTGAGTACCGCAGGGAGGGGATTCTCCCAGAGGCGATGCGCAACTTCCTGGCGCTGCTCGGCTGGAACCCGGGAGACGAGCAGGAGCTCTACGTCACCATCGAGGACCTGGTCGAGGCCTTCTCGCTGGAGCGCATCCTCAAGAAGGCCGCGATCTTCGATCTCACCAAGCTGGAGTGGCTGAACGGGCAGCACATCAGCCGCACGCCGCCCGAGACGTTGTATGCGCTGATCGAATCCGAGCTGCCCAACAAGGGCGTGGACGTGGCGGCACTCGGCAGGGAGCGGGTACTCCACGCCATCGAGGTGCAGCGCGAGCGGGCCCGCACCACGCACGATCTGGCACGGCGGGTGGGGGTGCGGTTCAATGCCTCGCTGATCGAGCGTACGCCCAAGGCCGACAAGCTCATCGCCAAGGATCAGGACGCCTACCGCACGGCGCTGGCGGCCGCGCACGAGCGGCTCCAGTCACTCGATGCGGACCAGTGGGAGCCCGAGTACCTGGAGCAGGTGTTGCGCGACCTGGCCGAGGAGCTGGGCCTCAAGCCGGGCGGGATCTTCCAGCCCATTCGCGTGGCGCTCACGGGCGACACGGTCTCGGAGCCCGTGAACGTGCTGCTCGAGGTGGTGGGCCAGGAGGAAAGCCTGCGGCGTATCGCGGCGGCGCGGGAATGGTAGGGCGGCGCGCCGGCATCGCGCTCACGCTCGGCGGCCTGCTCGCGGCCTGCCTGCTTCCCCACACCACGGAATCGCCACCGCAGAACCGCGCCTGCCCGACTATGGGCGACGGTGCGGGCACGTCCCTCACCTGGTACGTGCCCGACTCGTCCACTAACAGCAACAATGCCGAGAAGTGGTGCCTTGCTTTGGGGCCAGCGGTGGTCGACCCCACCCCGAGCGCACGGTTCGGCCCCTGGCATGTAGGTGACTCCCTCTCGGTCGTGGCCTGGAACGTGAGCGCGGGCGGCGGGGATCTGCTGGCATTTCTCGACGAGCAGCTGGGGCTGGACTGTGGCGCGACGAGTCCGGCGCTCGCCGCGCACGCGTCGCACTTCGTGTTGCTACTCCAGGAAGCCTACCGGCGCTCGGCGGCGGTGCCGGCGGACGCGGACGAATCGGCCATCCCGCCGGCCGTGAAAGAGGAGTCGCGCCCGGGAGAGCGGGTGGACGTGATCGAGGTCGCCCGGCGCTGCGGCCTGGCCCTCGCCTACGTCCCGGCCACGCGCAACGGCACCCAGCAGTTTGACGGCGAACGGGAGGACAAGGGGAACGCGATCCTCTCGACGCTGCCGCTGTCGGACGTGATCGCGGTCGAGATGCCGATGGTCGCGCAGCGCCGCGTCGAGCTGGCGGCCACGGTGCACGACGCGCGCGGCGACAGCCTGCGGGTGGTGAGCGTGCACCTGAACACCTTCCCGCCGCCGTGGCGCCTGCTGCGCACGGGCGGCTCGTCGCGCGTGCGACAGGCACTCACGCTGGTGGATGCGCTGCAGCGGGCGGAGCTCGAGCGTAGCGGGCGAGCCGCCGACACGGCATTCGCCGCCTGCTACCCCTCATGCGGCAACGGCAAGGGAGCCAGCCACCTGATCTCCACGGTGGCCGGCGGCGACATCAACACCTGGACCGGGGGCGGTAGCGCGCTCAAGCACCTGTACCTGCACTTCCCCGACTCACCTCCCTACGACCCCACACCCACGCGCACCAGCTTCCGCACCGACCACATCCTGTTTCGGAGCGCGGGCACCGGCTCGGTCGGCGCGCTCATCGAGGGTTCGTATCGCCGCTTCGACAGCGCGTACTACTCCGACCACCACCCCATCACTGTCTGGTTCCGGTTCGGCTATAGATAGGAAAGGGGCGGCCGCCGGTATCGTGCCGACGACCACCGCGTCTCACAACAGGCCTGAGCCAGGCGTTGCGCCCGCCTACGGCGGAATCGGTGGGATGATCGAGTCGCGCTTCTGCTGCCGCTCTCTCAGCGCGCGCAGCGAGTCGCGCTCGGCCTGCTTGCGGCGGCGCACCGCCAGCACGTACCCCTTGAACTCCTCCGCCGTCTCGGCGCGCTCCGCTGCCTGGAGGATGTCCTGTCGGATGCGCGCCAGCTCGGCCGCGTCCTCCGCCATGGGGATGTTTCCCTGTGGCATGGGAATGAGCGCCAGCAGGATGTTGGGGATCTTGAAGTCGCCCAGGTAGATCCACGAGCCGTCCACGCCCCAAGTATCTTCGCCCACCTCCGTGGTCCAGTCGGCCGGCGGCGGGGTGGCGAAGCTGTCGACCGGCCCCCCCGAGGCAATGTAGGCGCGGATCCGCTCCCGAACCGCGCTGTCCACCCGCGCGACGTGCATCTCGACCGTCTCGGACCGTCCCACCACACCCAGTGCCGCCTCGTCGGCGCGCACCCAGAGGCGCCCGTCCCCGAACGCCGGCTGGATCAAGCGCCTGGGTCCACGCAACCCCGGGGTGCTGAGACTGTCCCCCTCGCCGGTCTCCGTCCCGATGATCATCGCCACGTCCGTCTCGGCCGGCGGGATCACCGAGTCCACCGCGGGACCGGGCGCCGCGCGATCGGGCGGCCCTTCTTCTTCCGGCTCGCCGCCGCGCTCGCCGCCTCCGACCCCCAGCGAGGGCATGGCGAACTCGCGGTCGTCAACCCAGCCGGGCGGCAGCAGCGTGATGACCGTGGTGACCTCCACGGGCTCGTCCTCGGCGAGGAAGGTGGGGCCGGCCACGCTCACGAAGAGCGCGATCACCACGGCGTGCACCACGACGCTCGCCACCCCCCACAGCGGGTTGCCCCGCTCGGGCTGGGGCAACAGATAGAAACCGCCCCATTCCCGCGACGGGTAGCGCCGCTCAGGCACGGGCCGCTCCCAGGCGCTCGAGCGTGCGCGCGGCGCGATGGATCGCCTCGATCAACCGGTCGCTCTCCACGGTGAGTGCAATGCGGAAGTACCCCTCGCCGCCGGATCCGAACGCGGTCCCCGGCATCAACACGACGCCCTCGCGCTCCAGCGCCTCCCGCGCGAACTGCTCCGTGGAAACGCCGTCGGGGAGCGGCACCCACAGGTACATCGTGCCCTTAGGCACCTCGATCGGCAGCCCGATCTCCGCGAGCGCGCACACGGCGGCGTCGCGCCGCTCGGCGAAGCGCGCCACCAGCGGCGGCGCCAGCACCTCGGCCCGGTCGAGCACCGCGGCACCGGCCTGTTGCACCGCGAGGAACACCCCCGTGTCCACGTAGGTCTTCGCCTTGTTGAGCGCCCCGATCAGCTCGGTGTTCCCGATCGCCCACGCGACCCGCCACCCCGTCATCGAGAACGTCTTGGAGAGCGAGTGGAACTCGACGGCCACGTCCCGGGCGCCCGCTACTTCGAAGATGCTCGGCGCGCGGTAACCGTCGTACGTGATCTCGCTGTAGGGGTTGTCGTAGGCGAGCACGATGTCGTGCCGGCGGCACACCTCCACGGTGCGCGCGAGGTAGTCGAGCGGCGCCACCGCACTGGTCGGGTTGTTGGGATAGTTGAGGTAGACGAGTCCCGTCCGATCGAGCCGCTCCGGCGGCAGGTCCTCCAGCTCCACCAGGAAGCCCTTCTCGCGCACCAGCGGCGCGAATTCGGGCTCTGCGTCGGCCAGCAGTGCGCCCCCGATGTAGGCCGGATAGCCAGGGTCGGGCACGATGCAGACGTCACCGGGATCGAGCACCGCGAGCCCCAGGTGCGCGAGGCCCTCCTTGGAGCCGATCAGCGGGATCAGCTCCGTGGCAGGGTTGAACGCCACCCCAAAGCGCCGCTCTACGAAGCGCGCCGCCGACTGGCGGAACTCGGCCAGGCCGACCTGGAACGGATAGCGACTCATTGCCGGATCACCCACCGCGGCGCGCAGCGCCTCCACCGCCTCCGCCGGCGGCGGGAAGTCGGCGTCGCCGGCGCTCAGGTCGATCACGTCCACGCCATCGGCGAGGAGCCGACGCTTGATGACCGCGAGCTCGTGGATCGCGTAGCTCGGCAGCCGCTCCAACCGCTGGCTCCAACGGGTCACGCCGGCGCTCCGATCCCGTGGCGCGCGAAGAACTCCTCGGCCGCACCACGCACCGTGTCCCACGGGCCAACCACCCGCTCGGCGGGCGGCAGCGTCGCGAGCAACATCTCGCCGTAGTTGCGCTTCACCACTCGAGGGTCCATCAACATCACCACGCCGACGTCGGATCGCGTGCGGATCAGCCGCCCAAACCCCTGCTTGAGCTTAAGGGCCGCGAGCGGGAGGAGGTAGTGGCGGAAGCCGTCCACACCCTTGGCCTGGAGCGCCTCCAGCCGGGCCGCGGTCAGCGGCTCGTTCGGCACCTTGAACGGGAGTTTGGCCAACAGCAGCACCCGGAGCGAGCGCCCAGGCACGTCCACCCCCTCCCAAAAGCTGTCGGTGCCCAGCAGGACCGCCGAGCCCGCCTCGCGGAAGCGGCGCAGCAGGTGATCCCGCTGTCCCTCCCCCTGAATGAGCAACGGCCAGCGCGCACCCACCGTTTCCCGCACCAGGTTGGCCACCCGGCGCAGCGCCGCGTGACTGGTGAACAGCACGAACAGTCCGCCGTCGGAGGTGTGCGCCAGCTGCGCGATCGCCTGGGCCACGGCGCGGTCGTGTCCTGGCTCGTCGCTGCGCGGGTCCGGGGAGTCCACCGGCACGCCGAACACGCACTGCTCCTCGTACGCGAACGGCGACGGCAGCACCTCGGCGTACTTCACAGGGTCGGGCTCGAGATCGAGGCCCACCCGCTCCCGCAGGAAGGTGAACTCGCCACCGGCGGCCAGCGTCGCGCTCGTCATGATCACCGTATCGATCCGGTCGAATAGCGTTTCCCTGAGCAGCGTTGCCAAATCGAGCGGCACGGCCGCGAGCGCCAGCGGGAACGGCAGCCCCCCGGTGGGCCGCTCGCCGCGCCGCTCGATCCACCGCACCAGCTGCAATCCGGGCTGCGGACGGAGCGCCAGCTGGAATCCGTCCAGCGCGGTCTCCACCCGGCGGACCACACCGCGCAGTTCATTCACGATCTGGGAGCGGCGGTCGGGCTCCTCGGTGAGCTCCATGCGGTCGGCCACCGTCTCGACACCGTCGCGCAGCTTGCCGAGCGCCGCCACCAGCTCATCCAGTGCTACCCCGAGCCCCTCCCCCCAGATCGCATCGGCGGCGAAGGCGTCCTCCAGCCGGCGCACCGACTGACCCCCGGACATCAGCCAGTCGGCCAGCAGCTTGAATACGCGCTCCACGTGCGTTCGGGCCTCGGCCACCGACGGCAGCAGCGACGTGCGCAGCAGCTCCGCCGAGGCGGCGCTCAACAGGTCGTCGCGGTTGCCCAGCTCCACCAGCAGTGTCGGGACCAGGCCCTTGCCGTTGCGCTCCAACCGGCTCAACACGCGGCTCACGCCGCGCGACGTGATCTGGGTGCCCAGGTGGTGCGCGGCCACGTCCTCCAGGTGGTGCCCCTCGTCGAGAATGAGGCGGCGGTAGGGGGGGAGCACCGCAGCGTCCTGCCAGTTCTCCTGCGCCCGGCGCACCGCGAGGTCGGCCGCCAGCAGGTGATGGTTCACCACCACGATGTCGGCCTCGGCTGCGCGCCGCCGCGCCTCGAACAGGAAACAGCGGTCGAAGTGCGGGCACTCGAGCCGCGGACACAGGTCCGGCTCCGCCTTGACCTCGTCCCACACATCCCACGACGGCTGGTCCTGCAGATCGGACAACGACCCATCCGTGGTGTGGGACGCCCAGTCGGCCAGCGCGTTGAGCTCGTCCCGCCGCTCCGGCTCGAGTAGCGAGCCCTGCCCGCCCACGGCCAGGTTGAGGCGCGACAGACAGAGGTAGTTGTTCCACCCCTTGAGCAGCGCGAACGTGGGCGGCCGCTCGGCGTCGGCGAAGGCGCGCGCCAGCAGCGGGAGGTCCTTCCCGACGAGCTGCTCCTGCAGGTTGATCGTGTTGGTCGAGACGACGGTGCGCTCGCCGTTGGTCAGCCCCCAGTTGATCGCGGGCACCAGGTAGGCGAACGACTTGCCGATCCCCGTCCCCGCTTCCAGCAGGGAGATACCACCATCGTTGTACGTGTCCGCGACGTACGCCGCCATGTCGCGCTGGCTGGGTCGGTCCTCGAACTGCCCCAGCAGCTTGGCCACCTGCCCGTCCGGCCCCAGCGCGTCGGCCTGCGCCACCGGATCGATGGGCTCGTTCGTCTTCGGCTTGGGGACCTCCACCACCACGTACAGCTCGGTGGCGTCATTGTCGATGATCCCGAAGCCGATTCCCCCGTCGTGCATTGTCGCGGCCACGTGCAGGTCGGCCGTGGAAGGCTCCAGATCGCCGCCGGGGTGGTTGTGCAACACCATGTCGCCGCGCTCGGCCTCACCGGGAAGCGCCAGCACGCAGTCCACGGTACCGCGCGCGATCACCCGGGCGTCGGTCACGACGCCCTCATCGTTCACGCTGCCGACGAACGACACCTCGCGCCCGCCCGCCTCCGCGATGGCCGAGGCCATGACGGTGCGCGCCTGCAGGGAGATTCGGCTCACGTCTTGAGCTCGCGCTTCTTCGCCGCTGGAAAAAGGACGTTGTTGAGAATCAGACGATACCCCGGCGAGTTGGGATGGAGCGACAGATCGGTCGGCGGATCGCCGATCTGGTGCTGCGGATCTTCCGGGTCGTGCCCACCGAGGAAGGTCCACGTCCCCCCACCGTACTCCCCATGAATGTACTTCACCCAGGGGGCGCCCTGCTCGTCTGCCAGCACCGTCACGCTGGGCTTGAGCCGCTCACGCGAGAACGAGGTGGTGAGTCCATAGAAGTCGGGGATCACGGCGCGGTGGCACTGCACCAGCATGGTGGGCACCGGATCGATCTTGGCGCTGAAGTTGAACAGCTTGAACGCGCCGAGCGGCTGGCGCCGCGCGGGGTTGTTGACCTGATGCCCGTCGATGTCCGAGAAGCTGGCCACCGCCGGCGAGAGCTCCAGCTGCGCGTCCTGGAAGGCCAGGCTCCGCTGCCAGCGCAAGCGGTCGGACGCCGCGGGGTCCATCGGCGTGCCGTCGCTGTACTGCGCGGCCACGTCCACCCCCTGGGCGGCCAGCGCGATCTCCAGCGTCTCGGTAGCCGTGCACATCGCAAACAGGAACCCGCCCCCGTCCACGTAGCGCCGGATCGTTTCTGCCACGGCCTTCTTGAGCGCGGCCACCGAGCCGAACCCGAGGCGGCGTGCCAACTCTACGTTGCGCCGTACCATCTCGGTCAGCCACGGGGTTCCGCTGTACGTGAGGAAGAACTTGGAGTACTGCCCGGTGAAGTCCTCGTGGTGCAGATGCAGCCACTCGTAGTCGGCAAGCTGCCCCGCGGCGACCTCGCGATCCCACACCCGGTCATACCCGATGCCGGCATACTCCAGAGCCATCGTGACGGCGTCGTCCCAGGGCGCCGCGTCGGGCGGCGCGTACACGGCGACCTTCGGCGCCTTCTCGAGCGGCACCGCATCCATGTTGCCGGCGGCGATCGTGCCGCGCACGTCCACCACCTGCGCGTCGCCCACCGACTCCACCAGCACCCCCTCGAGGGCGGCCTCGCGCCGTGCGCCCGGCTCGTCGTCCAGCAGGAAGCTCCCGCCGCGGTAGTTGAGCAGCCACTCGGCACGGCCGCCGCGCTCGAGCGAGCGATAGGTGACGCCGTAGGCCTTGAGGTGATTGGTCTGGCGGTCGTCCATCGGAATGAGGAGCTGGCCCGCGGTCACCTCACTCGACGAGCCGGCGGGCATCGCCTCACCGCTGCGTGCTGCCCACAGCGTCGCGCCGAGCGCCGCGACGAACTCCCGCCGCCTCATGACCGCGGCACCTGTCCGCGTACCCGATCCAGCAGCCGCCGTGCCTGGGGCACCACCGCGCTCTCCGGAGAGCCGAGAATGAGATGCTCCAGCTGCTGCGCGGCCTCGGCGGGGCGTCCCGTGTCCCAGTACACCTCGGCGAGCGCGTACTCGGCGGCGGGCGTGACCGGACCGTCGGGATCGGCGGCCAGCGCTGCGAGCAGCAGCGACTCGGCCGCGTCATACTGCGTCGCGCTCGCCGCGAGCGTGCCGGCGTAGGCCAGCACGTCCGCCCGTCCGCCCCGGGGGGGCAGCGTGCTCGCCGCGTTCTCGAGCCCGCGCACCGCGGCGTTCGTGTCGCCGCGTGACGCGTCGAGCAGCGCCGTGCCCAGCGCGGGGAGCCTGTCGGCGCTCACGCGCTCGAGCAGTACCAGCATGGCGGAGCGGCGCGTGATCTCCGCACGGGTGCGCACGTAGGGACCGGCAGCGCGAAACCGCGCGCGCGCCTCCGCCAGCTCCCCGCGGTACAGCGCGACCCAACCCGATACAGCCAAACCGGCGACCGACGAGTCGCCGGCGAGCAGCCCCTCGGCCCGATCGAGTTCTCCCCGGGTCACGCGCGCCCACGCAATCACCAGCCGGAGCTGCGCCGCGTCGTCGCCGTACAGGCGTGACTCCCAGTCACGGAAGCGCTCCTCGGCCTCGTCCAACCGTCCCGACTCGGCCAACACGCGCACGAGAGCAGCCATCGCCGCCGAGCCCTCCACCGACTCGGCGCTCGTGTCGATCCCGATGCGGTCGAGCATGCGGCGTGCGGCACTCAGCTCCCCCGCGTCGGCGAAGGCGCGGGCCGCTTCCAGACGCACCCGGTTGGCGTCCGCACCCGCGCGGTACTGGGCCAGGCGCTCGAGGGCATATCCCTTCGCCCGCAGATCCTCCGGCCCGCCCCGCTGCCCGGCACCGTCGGCGAAGCGCCGCAACATTCCCGCCGCCCCCGCCGCGTCGCTGGGCAGCGACGCGTCCAGCACGGTCCAGCCCTCCTCGGCGCGCCCCCACCGCACCAGCAGGTCGGCCGCAAGCCACTGCGCCGGCTGCGCGTCTCCCTCATACAGCACTCGCAGCACCGCTTCCCGCTCCAGCAGCGCCGCGCGCTCGAGACTCAGCCCCGCCGCCGGCAGCAGCGCCGCGTTGGCCGATACGGCGAGGCGCCACTGGCGCGTCGCCGCGGGCCACTCACCGGCCGCGACCAGGAGCCGTCCCATGTCGGCAGCGAGACGCTGCTCGCCCACCCGCGCCTGGCCGCTGGCCAGCACGCGGCGCGCGGCGCTCAGGTCGCCTCGCCGCGCGAGCCAGAAGGCCCACTCGCGGTACGGCTTGGGACTGTCGGGCAGGGACGCCGTCCAGCCCAACACCACCGCCGCCACGCTGTCGGGCTCCTCCATCGCGGTAACGATCCGAAACTCCAACTCGCGGATCATCTCGTTACCGGGCTGCGCGTCCACGGCGCGCGCCGCATACGGTCGCATCCCGGGGAGCCGCCCCAGCCGGCGCAGGACCCGCTCCAGACCCAACAGGGCGGTTACGTCGTCGGGGGATTCATCGAGCGCGGCGGCGTAGAGCTGCGCGGCTTCGTCCAGCCGGCCCTGCCGCTCGGACCGCAGCCCCGCCTGGGCGGGGGGGAGGTCCTGCCCCTGATCCTGGGCCCGGCCGGCCGGCGCGAGCAGTACCGTCGCCAGCACGACCAGGGCGATCGCCCTAGGGTCGCTTCGCATTCAACCGCCGGAAGTAATCGAGGATCAACCGTCGCTCCTCGGGGGAGAGCGCGCGCAGCTCTTCCCAGGTGGGATAGCGATACCGCGCCTGCCCCGTCGGCACCTCGCCGACTTCGGGGAGCCGCACGTTGGCGGGATCGGCCGACTCGCTCGTGCGGTCGCGTCGCTCATCCTCCTCGTCGCTCTCCAGCGTGCGGCCCGCGTCGAGCAGGCGGCGGAACAGACGTTCCTGCCGCTCCACCGTTTCGCGGTCGAGACGCCCGCGCTCGAGATCGCCCGCGATGTCCTCCGCCTCCTGGGCATATTCGTCCGCACCGCTCACATCGCCCTCGGCGTTCAGACGCTCCAACTCGGCCGCGAGCGAACGCTGCCGCTCCGCCAGCGCGCGCAGCTGCTGCACCAGTTGATCGGCTCCTGCCGGCGCGATCGACAGCAGGCTCCCGGTCTCGCCACTCAGTGCCCCCTGCTGCTCGGCGAGTTGGGCCATGCGCTCGACCGCCTCCTGCATGCCCGAGCCGGATTGGGCGCCCGCGACGTCACCACGGCTCTGCAGCATGGCGTAAATCATGGCGTTCAGGGCGTCCAGCGCCTCGCCCGCGCGCGTCGCCGCCGCGCCGGCGTTGGGCGTCGGGCGCTGCAGCTGATCGAGCGACTCGCTCATTCCGAGCCGCGCCCGCCCCAGCGCGGCACCGAGCCGCGGCGAGACCAGCGCGTTCTTTCCCGCCGCCGACTGCAGCTGCTCCATGAGACGATCGACCCCTTCGCGCACGGCGGCCTGTGCCCCGCGCACATCTGGACCCGATTCGCCCCGATGCAGGCGCTGCACGATCTCCTCTTGCCGCCCCGCGAGCGTTGCGGTCTCGACCATGGACCGGTCGAGCTCGGCGATGACCTCCTGCCGCCACTCCTCGCGCAACTCGTCCCGGCGCGTGCGCAGCTGTTGGGCGAGCGGATCGAGCCGCTGGCTCGCGGCCTCGCCGGAACGGCGCGCGCGCGCGGCATTGCGGCGGCGTGCCTCCTGAGCCGCCTCACGCATCTGTGCCGCAGCCTCGGCCGCCTCCTCGGGCGCGCTCCCCACCTCGCCGCGCAACGCCCCCACCGAATCCAGTAGCGCCTGGAGTTGCTCGAGCTGTTGGGCCAGCGTCTCGGCCTCGCGCCCCAGCACCTCCTCCTGCACGGCGGCCGTCGTGTCCACCCCGGTCTCGGCCCGGTCGTTCCACTCGTGCTGGCGTGCGGCGAGTTCCTCGGCGTCTTCGGCCAGCGAGGTCATGTCCCCTTCGAGCGCCGCGCGCTCGAACAGCTCCCGCCCCCGCTCCAGCTCGTCGCGCAGCTGGTCCGCTGCTCGTGCGAGCTCGCGCAGCGCGTCGCGGGCGCCGTCGGCGTCGAGGCGCTCCAACGCGGCGCGCAGCTCGGCGAGCCGCTCGGCCAGCTCCTCGCTCAGCGCGCGGTCCATGAGATCTTGCAGCTCGCGCAGCTGGCGATGGAATTCGGGGTCGGTGAGCCCCGCGGCCCACGCCGCATCCGACAGCTCCCGCAGCTCCTCGGTCAGCCGGCCGGCGCGGTCCAGCATCTCCTCCTGCCCCGCCAGCAGCTCCCGGGCCCGCTCCACCGAGTTGAAGGGCAGCGGTTGCTCGCTAGGATCACTCGACGCGCCCCGTTCCCGCTCGGCGGCGAGATCCTCGAGGCTGCGGGCCAGCTCCCGCTGCGCCGCCACCAGCGAGTCAGCCTCGGCCGTCATGCCGCGGGACGCCTCGCGCATGGCTTCGCGCAGCTCCGCCATGGCGGGCAGGCGCAGCGCGTACACCTCGCTGTGGCCCATCTGCGGCGTGGGGCGGTTGTCGTGCGCGCGCACCAGGAAGAACGCCGTGTCGCCCGGCAGCATGCCCCGACCGTTGAGATCGAGCACCCAGTGCAGCACCGCGCGGTCGGCGCCGCCCTCGGGCAACGGCACGATCTCGGCCAGCGGATCGCCGCGCACCCCGAGCCGGCTCACGCGCCAGCTCACCAGCTCCACCAGGGTGAGGCGGTGATCATCGCGCGCGTCGATCAACACGGCCTGGCGCAGCGAGGGGGAGGCCGTCGTGTCGCGGCCGGGAATCGGCACCGCGATCTGCGGAGCACTGTCGGGTACGGCCTCGATCGAGAGCAGCGGTGCCGCGTCGTCCATCACGCCACCGGCGAGCGGCACGGCCGCGAGCCGCCACTCGGCCGTAGCGCTCACGCGCAGGGCGCCCTGGAACGTTGCGCCGTCCACGGCGAGCGGGACGGTCGCGCCATTTCCACGCCACTCGACGCGCTCCAACGGGAGCGTGGCTCGCCCCCTGGCGAGGATGGTGGTGCCCACCGGCAGGGCGACGGATTCCGGCCCGGGGGCCAGGGGCTCGTCGGCACGCTCGAGGTAGCCGGGGTAGCGCGCCAGGAGTTGCAGCTCAGCGAGCAACGCCGGGAGCGCCACGCGCACGTGCAGCAACTCCGATACCGCGGTGCCACTCTCTGCCTGGAGGTAGCGATCGCTCTCGAGCGGTCCCAGGACCAGGACGGCCTCCCCGACACTGTCGAGCCGCAGGGATTGCCGTTGCCACGCCTCGCCCGGCGCCCGCACCAGCAGCTCGGCACTGCGGCGCCCCACAGCCGTCACCGACGCCGTCACGCGCTCGCCGCGGCGTACGGCGCTGCGATCGACCGCGAGCGTGACAGGCCCCCGGGCCGGGGCGAGCGCGGCGAGCGGTCGCCACAGCGGGGCCGCCGCTCCGGCCCCGGGGCCCGCACCCGCGAACCCGAGCGTCGCCACCGCGAAGACGGCCGCTCCGGCCCACAGGGACCTTCCCGCGCGGCGTCGCGCTCCGCCGAGCGCAGCGGCGCCGTCCGCGCGGAGCCAGGCCGCGACCCGACCGTCCGCCAGCGAGGCGAGCGACGCGCTGCCCGACGCCTCGTCCCAGGCGGCGACCCCTGCCACCGAGCCACGCCGCTTCCCACCGGCCCGCTCGAGCGTGTCGGCCAGGGACATCACGGCCAGCTCGCGGCGACGACGACGCCACCGCGCGGCGCCCCACGCGACGGCGCCCAGCGCGGCGAGCCACGCCGCCAACACGGCGGGCGGCACCTGGCGGTACAGGCCCACGCGACCGAGCACGACACCCACGGCGAGCGCGGCGAGCACGGCCCCCAGGGTGAGCAGCACGCCGGCGGCGGCGCTCAGCCGCAGCAGCACGCGGCGCTGCCCCTCGAGCCACCGCCGAGTCTCGGTCATGGCGTTGCGGTCACCGCGTAGGTGAACAGGTTCACGCCCATCCGCAGGGCCGCCTCGCGCAGCCCCTCCGGGTCTTCGTGCACGTCGGGATCCTCCCAGCCGTCACCCAGGTCCGACTCGTACGAGTAGAACACCGAGAGGCGGCCATCGAGGAAGATCCCGAATCCCTGCGCCGGCTGTCCGTCGTGCTCGTGGATCTTGGGAAGCCCCTGCGGCAGGTCGTACACCACGTGATACACCGGGTGGCCGAGCGGCACCTCCACCAGCGGCCGATCGGGAAAGACGCGCGCCATCTCGCGGCGGAACGACTCATCCATACCGAAGTTGTCGTCGGCATGCAGGAATCCACCGTTTTCGAGATAGCGACGCAGCAGGCCGACCTCCTCGGGCGAGAGCCGCACGTTGCCATGCCCCGTCATGTAGAGGTACGGCACCTCCCACAGCTCCGGGTCGGTGAGCCGCACGACCCGCTCGCGCTCGATCACGCTGAGCGCCGTACGCTCGTTGAGTGCCGCGATGAGGTTGGGGAGGCTGGAGGGGTTGGCGTACCAGTCGCCCCCACCGTCGTAATGCAGCCGCGCGATGCTGAGGGCGGTGGGTGCCTGGCCAACCCCCAGCCACAGGAACCCGAGCGCAGCAACGGGGGGGAACAGCCGGTTCACAAATCCGTCACGATGCGATACGCCTCTCTGCGCGACAACGCGAGCTCGGCAGCCAGGCGAATCGCCGTGTCCCGGCGACTCATCCCCTCGCCGAGCAGCTGTTTGGCCCGTTCGCGTACCGTGTGTTCATCCGGGGCGGGCGTCACCGGCGGAGTGCCTGCGACCAACAGCGTGACCTCACCCCGGGGCGGAGACTCCTCGTAGTAAACCGCTAACTCACGGAGAGTTCCGGACTTGAGCTCCTCGTGCACTTTGGTGAGCTCGCGCGCCACGGCCGCGTGCCGCTCGGCACCGCACGCTTCGGCGAGGTCGCTTAACAACCGCACCAGCCGCCCGGGCGCCTCGAACAGCACACTCGTCCAGGGAGAGGTCCCGACGTGCTGCAACAACGTGCGACGGTCTTTGCCCTTGCGGGGGACGAAGCCGAAAAAGGTGTACCGATCGGCGGGCAGTCCGGAGATGCTGAGCGCAGCGGCCACAGCAGAGGGTCCGGGAACCGCCACGACCGGCACGCCCTGCTCGTGGGCCCGCTGCACCAACGTCGCACCCGGGTCGCTCACGGTCGGCGTGCCCGCATCGGCGAGCAGCGCCACCGAGTCGCCGTCGGCCAAGCTGCCAAGCAGAGACTCGGTGCGGCTCTCGGGCGAGTGGGCGTGATAGCTCACGACCCGCGGGCGCGCCTCCGCGCGCTCCAGCAGCACCCGGGCGCGCCGCGTGTCCTCGGCCGCCACCACCTCGACGTCGCGCAGCACCGACGCGGCGCGCTCGGAGAGGTCTCCCAGATTGCCCAGTGGGGTTGCTACGACGTAGAGCGTCCCCGCGCTCACCAGCGCACGGCCCACGGCAGGCGGTCGTAGAACCCGGCCGTCTGCAGCACGTAGCGTTGCTCCTTGGTCCCTTGCTTGAGCACGTCCCCGGCCACCCCCGGAGCGATCACCTCCAGCTCCTCGAGCAGCGACAGCGCCCAGTCGGACAGCGCCAACATGAGCTCGTGCGGCGTGGCGACGGGGTAGTCGGGATCGGCGTCCAGCGGCGTGCCGATCGCCGCGAGCGGCTTCTGCACGTTGGCCTGGAGATCGCGCAGCCGCTCCACCCGCTTGCGCGCCTCGCCCGGGACCTGCTGCTCCGCGGCGTCCGCGATCGACCAGAACAGCTCGCGGTAGACCTGGAACACCCTGGGCTCGGCCTGCTCCGGCATCGTCTCGGCTGCCGGGAACGTGAGCGCCGCGACCTGGGGCTCCTCGGCGGCCGCGGCCTCGGCGAACTGGCGCTCCACGTACTGCTGCACCGTGTCTCCCGCGAGGTCATCGTGGAAGTGTCCGTTGTGGAACACGCCCTGCTCGAAGCAGAGGTAGCTCACCCTGCCACCCACAATCAGCTCCAGCACGCCGGTGAAGGCGTTCCGCATCAGCGTTGCGAACAGCCCCTGCGCGTCGTGCGGGTTCACGGGGCGGGCCTGCGCCGGCGTGTCGCACGAGCTGTGCATCCAGGCGAGCTGCTCGTACGGCGCGGCACAGTAGATGATCTCGCCGCGCTCCGCCTCCTTCTTGAAGTGCTGCAGCGCAGCCGGGATCGCCCGAATGCTGCGCCCGGTCGGCGTGTAGGCGACCACCGTGGCGAGGGTGCCGCGGCGCAGCAGCATCACGGTGACCTCGTCGGGCAGGTACACCGCGATGTAGCCGTCCACCATGCCGTCCCGGTCGGCCTTCGCGTAGTGCAACAGCTTGTCGAGATAGATGAAGGCGAGCCGCGTCCGGTGCAGCAGCACCTCGGTGTGCGGAAAGGTCAGCTCGGAGAGCCGTACCGGCGTATCGGCCAGCAGCGCGGTGCTGAGACGCATAGGTGACCGTTGATGAGGTCCGGTTAGTAACCACGAAGGCGGCACGGGACTCGCAGTCCCGCGCCGCCCATGAAGTCATCGCGTGAACCTCGCGGCGGGATGCCTGCGCGCGTCGTGCCTACCCCAAGTGCTGCTCGATCTTCTCCACAAGATAGGCCTTCGGGACCGCCCCCACCACCGTATCCACGTGCTGACCGCCCTTGAAAAACAGAATGCTGGGGATGGAGCGCACGTTGAAGCGCATGGCGGTCTGCTGATTGCCGTCCACGTCGAGCTTGGCCACCCTGAGCCGCCCCTCATACTCCAGCGCGAGCTGCTCGACCACC
>JBDGXT010000391.1:0-2111 GCA_039584455.1 Gemmatimonadota bacterium | reverse complement strand
CCCGAAGCGCCGGTGGTCGAAGAAGACTTCACGGCGATGGCGGCGAACGGGATCAACGCGGTGCGCACCTATTCGGTGCCGCCACGCTGGCTGCTCGACGCCGCGCACCGGCATGGCCTTCGCGTCATGGTGGGTCTGCCGATGGAGCGATACATCGGCTACCTCGCAGACAGGAAGACAGACGCTCCCGACCTGACGGAGCTGGTGCGCGCCGCCGTCGGTGACTGTGCCGGCCATCCGGCTGTGCTTGCGTATTCCATTGGGAACGAGATCCCGGCCTCGATCGCCCGATGGCACGGCACCCGCCGCGTCGAGCGCTATCTCGAGCGCCTCTTCCACACGGTGAAGGACGTCGACCCCGAGGGATTGGTCACCTACGCGAACTACCCGTCCACCGAGTACCTGTCGCTGCCCTTCCTCGATTTTCTGTGCTTCAACGTCTTTCTGGAGGCGCGGGAGCAGCTAGAGGCGTACCTCGCACGCCTCCAGTGCATAGCTGGCGACCGGCCACTGGTGATGGGTGAGCTTGGGCTGGATGGCTATCGAAATGGGGACGAGCGCCAGGCTCACGCGGTCGAGTGGCAGATCCGCAGTGCCTTCGAGGGGGGGTGCGCCGGCGCATTCGTCTACTCCTGGACGGACGAGTGGTACCGCGGTGGCGCCGAGGTGCACGATTGGGAGTTCGGCCTCACGCGACGCGACCGTCGGCCCAAGCCCGCACTCGCCACGGTGCGGAGGGTGTTTGCCGAATCGCCGTTTGCCTCGGACATCGAGTGGCCCCGGGTCTCGGTGGCAGTGTGTACCTATAACGGCTCGGCGACCCTCGAGGAGTGCCTCGAAGGGCTCGAACGGCTCGACTATCCCGACTACGAAGTGATCGTGGTGAACGACGGCTCGACGGACGCCACTGCCGAGATCGCGGCCCGCTACCACTGCCGCCTGATTAGCACCGAGAACCGCGGGCTGAGCAACGCCCGGAACACGGCCCTCGCCGAGGCGACGGGCTCGATCGTGGCCTACCTCGACGACGACGCCTATCCCGACCCGAATTGGCTCAGGTACTTCGCTCTCTCGTTTCTCGAGTCCCCCTACGGCGCTGTCGGGGGCCAGGTAACCCGACCCACGTGCTGCTCTCCGACCGGGATGCAGAACACATCCCAGGCTGCAACATGGCATTTCGCAAGACGGCCCTCGAGGCCGTCGGCGGGTTCGACCCGCGGTTCTGCGTCGCCGGTGACGACGTGGACCTCTGCTGGCGGCTGACGGACGTGGGGTTCACACTGGGCTTCAGTCCCGCGGCGATGGTCTGGCATCATCGGCGTAAGTCGGTGCGCGCCTTCTGGCGCCAGCAGCGGGGCTACGGCCGCGCCGAAGGGATGCTCGAGCGATGGTGGCCGGGCCGGCACGACGACGAAGGCCACGTCGCCTGGACCGGCCGCATTTACGGGCGGGGTCTCGTCCGCGCCCTCAGTTGGGGCCGCAGTCGGGTCTACCACGGTGTGTGGGGAGCAGCGCCATTTCAATCGCTGTATGAGCCGGCCTCTGGGGGGTGGGGCACGCTGGTTCAGTCTCCCGTGTGGTACCTGCTCACGGGGGCTCTCGGAGCGATTTCGCTCCTGGGGCTGGATTGGACTCCGCTCAGAATTGCGTTCGTGCCGTTCGTGATGGCGGTCGGTGCATTGTTGGTGCAAGCCGGGAAGAACGCGGGGCACGCCGTCTTTCATCCCGCACCGCTGGGCCGCTGGGACGTGCTGAGGCGCCGCGTTGTCACGGCGCTGCTGTACCTGGTCCAGCCCGCAGCACGACTCGCGGGCCGCCTGGGCTACGCGTTCTGGAACCGGCACTGGTGGGGTGAGGTGGGGCTCCGCCCGCTGTGGCCTCACACCACTGCTACCTGGACTGAGCAGTGGCAGGCTCCGGCCGCGCGTCTCAGTGCCGTCGAGGGGGCGCTGCGCGACACGGGCGCCTCGGTTCGCCGCGGCGGCGAGTTCGATCGGTGGGACCTCCAGGTCCGCTGGGGCTCGCTCGGCGCTGCCCGCCTGCTTCTTGGCGTGGAGGAGCACGACCTGGGGCACCAGCTGGTCCGCGTACGCGTCTGGCCTCGCTGGCCG
>JBDGXT010000152.1:0-6716 GCA_039584455.1 Gemmatimonadota bacterium | reverse complement strand
GACTATCAATATGATATCATATTGATAGTGGCGCGTCAAGGAGCCGGCTGGTGCCGCTCCGTAAGTAGCTATTTGGCAGTTAGTTGTGGAACGCGGTGTTACTGGTGGTCAGTCGTTGAGAATCCGCAGGTAGGCCTTCCATGGTCCCACCTGGTCGCCGTACTGCTTCGCCATCGCACGCACCACCTGCGCGATGTGTCCCAGGTCGTGGGCTACCCAGGTGGAGAGCAATTGGCGCAGGGTGACGGGCCCGAACTCGGGGTGCCGTCCTGGGCGGTCCAGGTCTTCGTCGGTCAGGTTCCAGCTCTCGAGGGTCTGCACGTTGTCGGCCCGCAGCGTCTGGAACTCGTTGAGCAACTCCTCCAGCGACTTGCCCTGCGACTCCCGTTCCTGTGCAAACCGGTCGAACGGATCGAACACCCGCGCCTCTCCCTCGTCCAGGACGATGCGGGCCCGGCCGATCCAGTCGGTGCGCTCGCCGTGGATCAAGTGTCCCACCACGTCGAACGCGCTCCACGTGTTCTCCCCTTCGGTGGCTCGGATCCAGGGCTCGGAGAGTCCATCGAGCAAGGCCCGGAATGTCCGAGGGGTGCGCGACAGGATCTCGATGGCCTGGTCGAGTCGGTATTGCACGAGTTGCGCCTCCATGCGAGAGCGGCCGGCTGAAGCCGGCCGCCGCGCGATCAATGCTCGGCGAACACCGAGGTGTTGCCCTCCTCGTCGAAGGTGAGCACGTCGTAGTGCTCCGCCTCCCGTCCCGGCACCTCCATGCCCGGTGACCCCGTGGGCATCCCGGGCACCGCGAGCCCCTTCACGTCCGGGCGCTCCTTGAGGAGCCGTCTCAGATCTTCGGCCGGTACGTGTCCTTCGATGATGTAGCCGTCGACCTCGGCGGTGTGGCATCCCTCGAGCTCAGCCGGCACGCCGTGCTGGTGCTTGATGGCAACCATGTCGGGCACGTCTACGGTCGCGACTTCGAATCCACTGGCTTGTAGGTGACCCACCCACTGTTCGCAGCAGCCTCACGTAGGAGTCTTGTACACCGTCACGGTTGGCTGATCGGCAGCTGCCTGGGTGCATGCCGCCAACGCGGATGCGGCGAGCACCAGGGCCCCGCCGACGATCGCTTGTCTCATACGCTTCACTTCCATACGTAGGGCTCCTTTGTGAAACTCAACGCGCCCGGCTCTCCCATGGTTCCCCGATGTCAGCCTGCATACAAGTCGATGATCCGCTCCAGGGCCCGGCGGCATACCCGGCAGAACCCGAGCATGTTGCGGGTGAACATGATGCAGTCCACCTCGGGCCGGTACAGGCCTCTGGCCTCGTACATGGCGCCCTCGAACGCCCCCACCACTCCGGCATTGGCAGAGGCCGAGAGCATGTCTCGCTCGATTGCCCGCTGCTCTCGGAAGAGAGCGTCAAAATCGGCCTCTGGGGCCTGTTCGTCAATGAGCTGGCCCCGCTGGGCTCGGATGCCGCGGGAGTGCTCCTCGAACTCATCCTTGATCCAGGGGGTGGGGAGCGGCGTGGCCGGTTGCACCAGGTCCTTCCACTTGAGCGTCGCCCGATCGTGCAGGGCAGTGACGTTTGGCTCCCATGGCTCGGGATGGGCCTCGCCCCCCGTCTCATACGCCACCGACGACGTGTAGTACTCGTCGGCGAGGCCGGCGAAGTGGTGGCCGAACTCGTGTACGAAGACGTAGTCCGAGAACTCGGAATCGACCGCGGACGTCGCCTGCCAGCCGAAGATGCCACCGCCCCCGTACTGTGCTTCGTTCACCAGCACGGCGACGAACTCGTATGGTGCCGCCGACAGCACGTCCCGCATGGTGCGATTGTCGGGTACCAGCATGTAGCGCTCGCTGTCGAAGATGCCGTACTGCGTGGAGATGGGCGTGCGGTGGTAGCGATCCGAGTGGGGTCGTGTCACGCCCGAAACCGGCGACGGCAGATCGACCGCGCGCACGTTGAAGTCGGTCTTGCGGCTCTTAAAGGGCTCGTACGAGAAGAGCTCGCCGACCAGGCGTTCGGCGTCGGCATGGAACTTGGAGAGCTCTTCCTCGGTGTACCCCACGCCCAGCACTACCAGGTCCACCTTCTCGCTCGGCGGCCCGTGCTCGAATAGGGGCCACACCGTGCCCATCGGCGCGAGGTCCGCGGGATTCACGAAGTGGGAGCTCGGATCCACCTCCAGGGTCGCGAGCTCGATCCAGTCACCCTCCGTGTCCCGCTTCTTGAGGACTACATCCACTGGCTGTTTGGGCCACGGCAAGCGTACGGACTCGTGAAAGGTGCGGTGCGTCTCGCGTGCCTCGCCGGTCGTCTCCCATTCCCCGTACAGCGTGGCGTAGCCCCGGGAGTAGATTACTGCACCGCTCGACGCGTCCACGACGTCGAACAGGTACTTGCCGAGGTTGGTGTCGTCGAGGAGCCGCGTGTGGCTACCGGCCCAGGGACCATCCGACACCACGCGGTCGAGGCTGATGAGCTCACTGCCCATCCCGCCCGTGTGGTAGTAGTCCACCCGCATCGTCTTGTCTGCGAAGTAGCTGTCGAAATCCTGTGCGGACAGTGGTGTGGCGACGGCCACCATCGCCGCAAGCATCGCGCCCCTGCGTATCTGTTCATGCGTCATTGCACTCTCCCATGTCGTTGCCCGCTCACGAATCTGCCCTCGTACTCCCGGAGCTTGCTCTCAACGCGTGGTCCCCTCACTTGCCAGCCTGGTCCGCGCCGTAGCTCAGACGCGGGAAGCCGATCTGCTTTCGTCACTCGCGGTCCTCGGATGCTCGGCCGCGGTGGCGCAGCCCAAACTCGATGTTCGCCCGAGTCTCTCGCGGGATCTCATCGGGCGGAAGGTCGAGAAACGTCTCCAGCTGTACCAGTGCGGCCTGCAACGTGGTGACGACGGTGGGCTGCCGGATGATCGGGTCGAAGTGCTCGGAAGGAATGCGTCCCTCCGCATAGTCCAAGATGGCACTGAGCGCCTCCGCGATCTCCCTCCTGGAGTACGGTAGCAGGGATGCCGGCTTGAACGTGCAGTTCCCGAACTCGCTCTCGTCGTGCGTCAGGAGGGACGCGTAGGCCTCGCGGATCTCGTCGATGCGGACGACGTGCTCCGGGTTCTCCAGATCGTAGGAGTGGGGGATGAGCTGCCGCGCGACCGGCACCGGCGCCACGCGCCGCTGGGCCCGACGGCGGCTCAGCAGCCAGACGACCGCCAGCACCACCACCAGTGCGATCAACCACTCCATCAGCGCGCCTGCAGGCTCTTGGCGAGACCGCGCATCAGCACCATGATCGCGACGATCTGAACCAGGTGGAACACGCCGTTGTGATCGAAGCGCCAGATGATGGTGACCGACACGACGCCACTCGCCTGGATGGCCGCGGCCACGAGGTTGAGGCCGATGCCCGCCGCGATCCAGCCGGCGCCCTCCATGCTGCTCCGGATGGCGAGCGCCATATAGATCGCGAGCGCGAAGAGCATGGCGGCGGCCTCGTACAGCACGAACGCCAAGAAGGTGCCGCTGGCGAGTCGTGTGGTC
The DNA here is from genome assembly GCA_039584455.1 of Gemmatimonadota bacterium. GTDB lineage: Bacteria > Gemmatimonadota > Gemmatimonadetes > Gemmatimonadales > GWC2-71-9 > WVYX01. The sequence continues at coordinate 3,165 of JBDGXT010000152.1, read as the reverse complement.
GCGTAGAACAGCAGGGCCACCACGAGCATGATCGGGAGAGCGCGGCGCGCCCCCTCGCGCCCGCGCCAGTCGTACATCGCAGCGACCACGAACAGTGCCACCACCAGTCCCAGCGAGAGAAATAGTGGTTGCCACAGGAGTGTCTGCAGCCGTGCGGAGAGCACGAGACCGTGAACGGCGGCTCCCAGGAGCGCAGCTACCGCGAGCAGGCCGAAGACCCAGGACCATACACCGACCTTCCAACGGTCGCGCTCGCGCCATCGCTGCAGCAGTACGACGCAGATGCCGGCGGTGGCGGCGATCAGCACGTCGGTCGCCGCGGTGGTGAGCTCAGTCGAAACGGGGTTCAGCTGCACGCAGCGTCAGGCCGCGGGCGGCTGAGACTGCTTCCTGAGTCGCACGTACGTGATCCGCAGCTCGGTGAGGGACGCATCGAGGAACTGCTTTTCCTCGTCGGAGAGATTCCCCTTCGTCTTCTCTTCCAGCATCACCAGGGTGTCGATCAACTGACCGGCCGTGCCGAGCCCGCTCTGCGCCTGTTTCGCTCGTTCCTCGGGCGAAGGCGGGTCCTCTCCTTCGGCCGGTTTCTCTCCATCCGGCGTGAGCAACCCCTCCACATGGTTCAGCGTGGCGGCGGCAGTGGCCGCTACGCTTGCTGCAAAGGCCGTGAAGTCGACCGGCATCAGCCCTCCCGTGCCCAGCGGATCTCGATGCTCTGTTGGTGTCCCAGCGCCCCCCGCAGGAGGTCGAGGAGCTCGGTGTCCGCGCCCATGCCCTCGAACATCCCCAGGGTTTCACGGCTGATGAAGTAATCCTGATCGGTGGACGACTCTTCTTCCAGCTGGTCGATCAGGAACTGGAGTTGCTCCTCCGTGATGTTGCCGATGACGTCGCCCGTTTCGTTGTCGTAGATCCGAATGTCGTCGTCCACGTTGCGCTTCCTCCTTTTCTAGCCGGCCTCGCCGCGCTGGGGCGGCTGCCACAACTCGATACGGTGTCCTTCCGGATCCATTATCCATCCGAACCGTCCGTATTCGTACTCCTCGACCTTGTCGTCCACCTCGGTACCTTCCGCGCGGAGTTGCTCCAGCAGCGCGTCGAGGTTCTCGACCCGGAAGTTGAACATGAACGGTTTCGTGCTGGGTTGGAAGTACTTCGTGTCGTCCTTGAACGGGCTGCTCGTACCAGGTCTTCAGCTGCCCGGGATCCTGTGACTTGAAGAAGATCCCGCCGATGCCCGTGACGCGTCGCATGTCGCCTCCTGGAGAGTGCGAATCATGCGGCCGCGGCCGCCCTCCCCGCAAGCCGGACGAGATCCTCTCCCAGGACGGCGTCCAGCACCCCAACCAAGCGGTCGGCGTCACCCCGGGAGAAGGGGAGTGGGGGCTTGATCTTGAGCACGTTGTCGTCGGGCCCGTCGGTACTGAGTAGGATGCCGTGGTCCTTCATGCGTTCCACGACGTAGCGCGCGATATCGGTGGCCGGGGTGCGCGTCTCGGGGTCCGTCACGAACTCGACCCCGAGGAAAAGCCCCCGGCCGCGGACATCGCCCACAACGGGATGCCGCTCGGCGAGGCCCGCGAGGGACTCCTTGAGGTGCGTGCCCACCTCCAAGGTGTGCTCTGGCAGCCGCTCGTCGCGCAACACGTCGAGGACCGCCAGTCCCACGGCGCAGGAGACAGGGTTGCCGCCGAACGTGTTGAAGTACTCCATCCCGGTGTCGAACGACGTGGCGATCTCAGGTGTGGTCACCACGGCCGCGAGAGGGTGCCCGTTTCCGATGGGCTTGCCGAGCGTGACGATGTCGGGCACCACGTCCTGTGTCTCGAATCCCCAGAAGTGGGTGCCGACGCGTCCGAATCCCACCTGAACCTCGTCGGCGATGCACACCGCGCCGGCCGACCTGGCATGGGCGTACGCGGCCGCAAGGTAGCCGGGCGGGAGCTCGATCTGCCCCCCACAGCCCAGCAGTGTCTCGGTGATGAGCGCTGCTACCTCGCGGCCCGCCTTCTGCGCGTTCTCGAGGGCCTCCTCAACGTGCGCGGCGTACTTCAGGCCACAGTCGGGGTCCTCCCGCCGGAAGGGGCCGCGGTAGTCGTCTGGCATTACGACCTTGTGGATGTGTGGCGGCGCCCCGTGCCCGCCCCGACCGTCGAACTTGTACGGGCTTGCGTCGATGAGGGCCGCCGTGTTGCCGTGGTACGCCCCGTCCAGCACCACGAGGTCGGAGCGTCCGGTGTGCTCCCGTGCCATGCGAAGTGCGAGCTCGTTGGCCTCGCTACCGGAGCAGACGAAGTAGCAGACCCGTAGAGGATCGGGGAGCAGCGCAGTCAGCCGCTCGGCATAGTGCACCAGGTGCTCGTGGAGGTAGCGGGTATTGGTGTTGAGCACCGCCATCTGTCGCTGTGCAGCCTGCACCACGCGCGGATGTGAATGCCCCACGTGGCACACGTTGTTCACACAGTCGAGGTAGGAGCGGCCGACCTCGTCGTACAGATACTGACCCCGACCCCGCACGATGTGGAGTGGCTCGACGTAGTGCAGGCTCAGGTTAGGGCCGAGCCGTGCGCGGCGCGCGGCGAGCAAGGCCGCGTGTTCCATGGGGTCTTCAGCGCGTACGCCCCCGGGGAGGCGGAGCACCAGGTTCGGGTCGGGCGACAGGCTGAGCCAGACCCCGCGTTCGCTCGGGACGGCCACCCCCGGGAACTCCCCCTCCCGGTCGAACAGGTCGGTGACGATCTGGAAGTGGAGGTGCGGCGGCCAACGGCCGTTCACGTCGAACTCCCCGATGCGTGCGAAGGCGTCACCCTCTGCAACCGGCATTCCCGGCTTGAGGGTGAGCGCGTCCTCGGCCAGGTGCCCGTAGAGCGTGTAGAACGTCGGGCCGCCGGTCGGCGAATGCTCGAGGATCACCGTGGGGCCGTAGTCCAGCGCGTCGGCGTTGTTCCGCACGCTGTGGACGCGCCCGTCGAGCGGCGCCACGATTTGCCCTCCGGGCTCGAGAAAGAGGTCCACGCCCAGGTGCACAGTGCGGCGCTCGGGGTGCTCTCGCTCGGTGCCGGCGAATGCCGCGCTCGTGTAGATCGCGCGTGCCTCATCGTACCGGCCGATACCCAGGCTCACTCCCTCTCGTCGCATGCGTCCGAAGAGCAGATCCGAGAACGC